>CAIYXH010000026.1 GCA_903930195.1 uncultured Actinomycetes bacterium
GTCGTCAGGGTCATCGTGCCGCCGACGAGCGCGACCTTGACGGCGTCGAGGTACTGCTGGAGCACCGCGACCGGGAGCGTGGCCGAGTAGGTCGCCGTCTGCGACGTCCCGATCGTGCTCGTGACCATCGGGCCGGTGCCGGCAGTCGGCGTCCACGCCTTCATCGCACCGCTGCACTTCGCCCCACCGGAGATGAAGGAAGCGACGGTCGACGCCGACTGCTTGGCCGTGAGGCTCACCTGGTAGAGGCCGCTCTGCCAGCCGCTCGTGAGATCCGCTTCGTCGATCAGGTGGAAGATGTTGACGAAGGCGATGTTGGGATCGCAGGCGACCTTGGCGAGCATCTGGCCGTACCAACCGGCCTGATCGGACTGCGAGGCACCGGCGACGTTCGCCGAGGCGGCCTTGCTGCCGCTGTAGCCCACGTTGCCCGACTCGTCGGTCTGGAAGCCGGTCTCGTTGAGACTCACCGGGAGGCCGCCGCCGGGCTGGTCCCCGATCGTCCGCTGCCCGGTTCCGGCGAACGCCGTATAGAACGCCTGGTAGATCCGCGAGAGGTCGTCGATGCTCGCTTCGTTGGCGTTGCCGCCGTAGGTCATCCAGTTCGACGTCTGCGAGGTCTGCGGGACCTTGTACGGGTGGTAGTCGAACCCGTCCATGATCCGGGTCGCCCCGGTCTTCTTGGCGAAGGCGCGATACCAGGAGCCGAGGGCGCCGAGGAACTGCACGGGGCTCGTCGAGATGTTGCTCGAGGCGTTTGCGTTGTCGTTGCCACGCGGCGAGAGACCAATGCCGTAGACGGTCTTGCCCGATCCGGCGGCATGGATCGCGGCGTAGCCGGCGGCGAGTGCTCGGCCACAGATCTCGGCCGACTGGTTCTGCCCCGACGCGTCGAACTGCGGGTTGAGGAAGGCCGTCTGGTTGCACTCGTTCATCACGACGAAGTTCGAGACGGTCGGGAACGCATTCGCGACCATGCCCGCCCACGCGCCGAACTGCTGGATCAGGTTCGTGTCGCCACACGACTCGGGATCCGGGTTCGGCGCGCACTTCTGGCCGTCGGTGAGCGCCTGGGAGTGCAGCGGATAGAGGTCCAGCTCGATCGTGGTGCCGGCAGGAGCCTCCGCGATGGCAGCGGCGACGCTGGCCTGACCGGTGATCGTCGTCGGGTTTGCGTCGTCCCAGCGGATCGTGAGGGTCTCGACCTTGAGCCCGGTTGCGGCGAAGTCGGACCAGAAGCTCGACGAGACGGTGCCGTCCTTCGGCGCGTCGTCGTTGACGCCGACGGCGAGCGCGTCGCCGGAGCCACGCGGGACGGCCGGGATTGCCGCAGGACGAGCGAGGGCTGCGCCGGAGACCAGGGTCGCCCAGACCACGGCCATGCCCAGCGCCAGGAGCAGTCGTTTCATCGGTTCCTCTCTGAAAGATGTGCCGCCGCGGCGTGCCCTCACCCCGGCCGAACGTCCAGTGTACGAGACTTTTATCCGACCCTCAACCGGCCGGTCGGCCTATCTCAGGGAGGCGGAGGACCCAGCGGCGTCGCCGCGTGGATCGCCGCGAAGAGCCGGTCGGGCCCGTTGCGCACGGGGTCGTCGGCGACGAGACCCGTGTCGGCCTCGGCGGCTGCGATCGCGGCGGCTGCGGCGGCGTCGTCGAGCGACGCCGTGTTGAGCGCGATCGCTGCGACCTTCGCGGGCCGTGCGAGGAGGGAGATGCGCTCGTGAAGGTCGACGAGCTTGGAGAGCGGCGGGATCGGGAAGCGCGGATTGTCGTCGATGTGGGTCGCGCCGCCCTTGTGGCAGAGCACGTAGAGATGCGGGGCGCTGCCGTGGATGAGGCCGAGGGTGACGCCCGAGTACGACGGGTGGAGCAGCGAGCCCTGACCTTCGACCCAGAGGAGCTCGCCGCCGCGCTCGACGCCTTCGACCACCAGACGCTCGGCCGCGCCGGCGATGAAGTCGGCCACGACGGCATCGACGGAGATCCCCCAGCCGGCGATCGCGATGCCGGTCTGCCCGGTGGGTACGAACTCGCTGGCGATGCCCGCGCGCCGCGCAGCTGCGTCGAGCTCGAGCGAAACGGTCATCTTTCCGATCGCGCAGTCGGAGCCGACGGTGAGCACCACGGTCGCGTCGTGCTCGAGGTTCGCGCCGGTCGGGACGTTCAGGCCCGGCGGGGCCTTGCGGAGGTCGCGGAGGTCGACGCCGCGCTCGGCGGCGAGCGTTGCAAACTCGGCGTCCTCGGTGATGAACTCGTGCAGGCCGCTCTCGACGTCGAGGCCGGCAGCGATGCAGTCCACGACAAGCTGCCGCCAGGCCGGCGGCAGACGCCCACCTGCCGGCGCAACGCCAACAAGGGCGGCGGTCGGATCGAGGCCCAGCGCGTCGGCGACCGAGGCGACGATCGGAATCTCACCGTGCCGCTCGCCTGCGCGCGCGGAGTCGAGGATCGCAACGACCTCCTTCGGGCGGTACCGGAGGACGCCACGCGCGGTCTTGCCCGCATGCGGATCGCCCGACGCGCCCTCCGCGAGGATCAGGAGCCTACGTTCGTGCGACACCGAGGCCCGGCCTGTCCGAGGGATGCTGGCTGCCGTCGGCGAACGTCACGCCCGGCCACGGGTCGGCACCGAGCAGCAGGTTCCCGTCGAGATCGACGTGGTCGCAGAGGCTCGCGATGTGCGCCGCCGGCGCGATCCCGAGACCCGACTCGACCATGCAGCCGAGCATAACCCCGAGCCCGAGCGCCCGAGCGGCATGCGCCATGCGCATCCCCTCCCGCAGCCCGCCGGACTTCGAGAGCTTGAGGTTGACGCCATGGGCCCGCTCGGCGCAGAACGGGATGTCGGTGAGCGTGTGGCAGTCCTCGTCGACGTAGAGCGGGACGGGCGAGCGCCGCTTCAGCTCCGGCCCGCCGGGATCGCCTGCGGGAAGTGGCTGCTCGCAGTACTGCAGATCCA
>CAIYXH010000027.1 GCA_903930195.1 uncultured Actinomycetes bacterium
ACTTTCCGAGGCAGACGGTGTTCGCCGCGACGACGAACAAGCACGACTGGATCACGGACGAGACGGGCGGCACCGGCCGGCGCATGTGGCCGATCCGGTGTACGAGGGGAGACGTCGCGCTCGCCACGGAACTCCGCGAGCAACTCTGGGCGGAAGCGCGCGCGCGCTACGAGTCTGGCGAGGCGTGGCACATCACCGACCCGGAGCTCCTCGAAGCCTCGCGCCTCGAGCAAGACGCCCGCTTCCGGGTCGACCCGTGGGAGGAGACCATCGCGAAGTGGCTCGCGTCCCCCTCGGACATCGGCTCGCGCATGCAGGGGGTGTCCACGGCGCAGGTACTCGCGGGCGCGCTCCTGATCGACCACGGCAAGCGTGACCCTGCGGCGTCGATGCGCGTCGGCGCGATCCTTCGGCGGCTCGACTGGGTGCCGGGGCAGCAGCAACTCCGCGACGGGGCTCGTGTCCGTCTCTACCGGCCCGTGGAGGGGGCGGTCGAGGCCGAGGAAGTTGTCGAGCCGGACCCTCGCGTGCAGGACTTGTTCGACGATCGCGAGAGGGCCGAGCGCGAGTCTATTCGGCCAGGGGACTACGACCACACCGCGGAGGAAGAATGAGCCCACAAGGATCCGCGCAAGCCGCGCGCGACGAGTTCTGGCGGACACGGAAGCGCACCTGCGGCCACGAGACAGCGGACCTTCGCCTCGAAGCCGGCATCCGCTGCGCGGAGTGCGGCAAGCCCGTGGTGGTCCGGCGGGGAGCGCCCCCGCCGTGATCGGGAACCATGAGAGGCGACTGGTGGCCGCCTATGCCGCCCCCAGATTGCGCGCCAGAAAGCCAAGGAAGCTCTACGTCACCCGTGACGGCGTTGTCGTCCGGGAGACCACGTCAACGGAGGTCTCGATGTCTCTCCTTGCCGCCGAGGCGATCGCTTTTGATATCGAACCCGCGGAGGATTCCGTTCGGTGCGCGATGCATGTCAACGGGGTCCGATGCCCTTCCCGTGCGACACCCGTGAGCTTGGCTAACTCGCGTGACCATCGCTGCCGAGCATATTGCTTGGAGCACCGAAACGGCCGCTGCCCGACCGCTCCATGCTCCCTCTGCGGCAAGCCGTCCACGCGCACGTCCCATACTTCCGCGCTTGCACACGGGAACCGTCCTTACTGCTCGGAGCACCGAGGAGGCCGAACTGCAAAGGCGGACCGCCGGTGCGCCGAGTGCGACGTCGACATTACCAACCTGCCGTGGGGTCGCAGCCGTTGCGACGCGCACGCGAAAGGGCGAAGAGCGACGATCCCCTGCTGGATCTGCGGCAGTCCGGCGGACAATCGGAAGGCAAACGCGGCCAGGTACAGGCATAAGGTCGCGGGTAAACCCGTCCGAGCGACATGCGGGGACAGCGCCTGTTCGGTGGAAGCACGACGACGCGCGAACGATGAGCGCAGGAGGACCCCTGTGTACGTCTGCGCTGTTTGCGGAGAACCCGCCACGCGGGTGTCGAGCCGCTCACGACTCGTTCGCGGGACGAACGCCTATTGCTGCAAGCACCGGCGAGGGAAGACCGAATGAACGAGCCCACCGACGAAACCTTCGAGCAGCGCGCGCTCCGACGTCGCAACGGCTACGCGCTCGAGGACTTCGCGCTCTTCCTGCACACGCGTTTCGAGGGGCCGCGGAGCGCCGACGGCTACATCTCCACCCGCACCGCGAAGAAGGTCGTCGGCGATGGCCCCGGCTGACCTCGCCTACGTCCTCGACGTCCTCCGGCGGGAGTGGAAG
>CAIYXH010000028.1 GCA_903930195.1 uncultured Actinomycetes bacterium
ACGAGGAAGTCCGCGTCCTTCGACGGTCGGCCGAGCAGCTCGTCCCGCACAGCACCTCCGACGAGGTAGGCGTCGAGCCCGAGCGCCCGGACGTAGTCCTCGACGTCCCTCAACGGCTCGTCAGTCGCAGACGGCGATCGCTTCGATCTCGACCAACGCGCCGGACGGGAGCTTCGCGACCTCGTAGGTCGAGCGCGCCGGCGGACGGTCGCCGACGTGGCGGGCATAAACCTCGTTCATCGCGCCGAAGTCGCCGAGGTCGTCCATGAACACCGTCGTCTTGACGATCTGGTCGAGCGACGAACCCGCGGCTTCCAGGATCGCCTTCAGGTTCGTGAGCACCTGCTCGGTCTGCTCGGCGATGCCGCCGGGGATGAGCTCCTTCTCGCCCGGCTTCAGCGCGAGCTGCCCGGAGACGAAGACGAAGCCGTTGGCCTTGATGGCCTGCGAATACGGGGCCCCCTGAAACGGTGCGGGGGCACCCTCGGTGCGGATGACTTCCTTGCTCATGCTGCTCCTCCCTGCGGCCGGCACGCCTGGCCGAGAGCCGCTCCGAATGCTTTGAAGATCGCGACGAGGACATGCCGGGGATCCCGGCCCTCGAGCACGCGAATGTGGATGTTGAGCCCGGCGCCGCGCGCGACCTCGTCGAGGAAGCGCGCGATCACGTCGCTGCTGAGACCGCCGAGCGGCTGGTTCGAGAAGTCGACGTTCGAGGCGACGAGCGGCGAGTCCGAGCAGTCGAGCACCGCGCCGGCAAGCGCCTCTCCCTCCGGGAGCCACGCCCAGCCATGGCCAGCCGCTCCCGCTGCACGCAGGAGCGGCGCGAGCGCTTCGCCGAGGGCGCGGCCGGCGGCGGCGACTTCCGCCTCGGCCTCGCCGGGTGCGACCTCGAGCACGAGCCGAAACCGGCCCTTCGCCGCGAGCTCCTCGACGAGCCGGTCCAGGACGGGCAGCCCGGTCGCGATCGTCGCGATACCCTCTGTCGCCAGCTCGACCTGCACTCCTGTTTGCGTGTTCGCCATGCCAGCCGGAGCGTAGCCGTCGAGCCGAAACGGGTCTTCCGGCCGCGCGAGAGAGGCCGTTCGGCCCATGTGACGAGGGTTGCAGACGGTCTCGGGCCACGGCACCGCAAACCCCGGCACCGGCGACGGCGTGGTGGATGTCACCGCGAAGTCCGCGCGCTAGACGCGTTCGATCGACGCGCCGAGGTCACGCAGGCGCTCGTCGATGCGCTCGTAGCCCCGGTCGATCTCGTTCACGTTGCCGATCGTCGAGATGCCGTCCGCCGCGAGGCTCGCGATCAGGAGCGACATGCCGGCGCGAATGTCGGGGCTCGACATGCGCTGACCGTAGAGCTTCGACGGCCCGGCGACGATCGCGCGGTGCGGGTCGCAGACGATGATGCGCGCGCCCATCGAGACGAGCTTGTCGACGAAGACGAGCCGGTTCTCGAACATCTTCTCGAAGATCAGGATCGTCCCCTGCGCCTGGGTCGCAACAGCGAGGGCGATCGAGGTGAGGTCGGCCGGGAACGCGGGCCACGGGCCGTCCTCGAGCTTCGGGATCTGACCGCCGATGTCGTCCTGGATCACGAGCGACTGGTCGGCCGGGACGTGGATCGAGGTGCTGTCGACGTCGACGCGGACACCGAGGCGCTCGAACGCCGGCAGGATCGAGATCAGGTCGCGCGGCTCGACGGCGTCGATCGTGATGGCGGACCGCGTCACGGCGGCGAGGCCGATGAAGCTCGCGACCTCGATGTGGTCTGCGCCGATCGTGTGCGATCCCCCCGAGAGGCGCTCGACACCGGTGATCGAGATCACGTTCGAGCCGATCCCCTCGATCACCGCACCGAGCGAGACGAGGAAGCGGCAGAGATCCTGGACGTGTGGCTCGCACGCCGCGTTCACGATGCGCGTCGCGCCGGGCGCGGTCACGGCCGCCATCACGGCGTTCTCGGTCGCCATCACGGACGCTTCGTCGAGGTGGATGTCGGCGCCACGCAGGCGG
>CAIYXH010000029.1 GCA_903930195.1 uncultured Actinomycetes bacterium
CGCCTCGACGGGAAGCGGCGTGCGGATGCCCGCGACGACGTCCTCACCCTGCGCGTTCGCGAGGAACTCGCCGTAGATCTCCTTGTCGCCGGTCGACGGATTCCGGGTGAAGACGACGCCGGTGCCGGAGCGGTCGCCCTTGTTGCCGAAGACCATCTGCACGACGTTGACGGCGGTGCCGAGGTCGTCGGGGATCTCGTTCGCGCGGCGGTAGACCTGTGCGCGCGGGGTCTCCCACGACTCGAACACGGCACGCACGGCGCGGATCAGCTGCTCGGTCGCGCTCTCGGGGAACGCCTGTCCGAGCTCGGAGCGGTAGATCTCGGCGAAGGTCTCGGCGAGCGTCTCCATGTCGGCGTCGCCCAGATCGGTGTCTGCCTTGGCGCCGCGCTCGCGCTTGAGCCCATCGAGCGCACCCGAGAACAGCTCGCCGTCGATGCCCTCGACGACCTCGCCGTACATCTGGATCAGGCGGCGGTAGAGGTCGAAGGCGAAGCGGCGGTTGCCGGTTCGCTCGGCAAGACCCTCGACGGCCGCGCGGTTGAGGCCCAGGTTGAGGATCGTGTCCATCATCCCGGGCATCGAGACCGCCGCGCCGGAGCGCACCGAGACGAGCAGCGGGTCGGACGGGTCGCCGAAGCGCTTCCCCGTCGACTCCTCGAGGCGGGCGACGTGCTCGGCCACCTGCTGCTCGAGGCCGGCCGGAAGCTCACGCGCAGCCAGGTAGGCGCGGCACGCGTCGGTGGTGATCGTGAAGCCGGCCGGGACGGGCAGGCCCATGGCCGTCATCTCGGCGAGGCCGATCCCCTTGCCGCCGAGCAGCTCGCGGCCCCCGTCGACGGGCTCGTCGAAGGCGAAGACGAAGTCAGTGGGCGTGGCGGTCATCAATTCCTGTCTTTGGTCGACGGTTCACCAGTTTGGCACTCGATCCCCACCAACCGCTCACCGGATCCCACCTTAGCCATTCTGGATCCCAGATCGGACAGTTGCTACCCTTCTACTCGTCCAGGACGCCCGTTTTGGATCCAAGACCGAAGGGAATGTGTGCAGAGATGGATGTGCTCCATGTTCAAGCCGCCCGGATCCCCGATCGTGATCGCGTGCTGAAGCTGCTCGAGGAGCATGGCCACGATGCGCACGCCGTAGGCGAGGTTCGCATCGACGTCGTCGTCGGCGGCGATTCGCAGACGAGCGCCACCGAGGTTCTCCACGATGTCGAAGAGGCCGTCATGGACATCGGCGACTCGTTCGTTCCGGTCAAGCACCAGGGCGTGATCTACCTGCGCCCGCCGATCGGCTAGCCGCGGATCAAGCCGACGCCAACCTGCTCCAGGATCGTCTCGAGCAGGGTGAACGACGCCAACACGTGACTCCGCGCGAGCTCACGCGCACCGGCCGGACTGCCGGCAACGATCGCGGCCTGGATCGCCTGGTGCTGCCGCTCGTTGCCGCGGTAGAGCTCGTCGATCGCCTCGTCGCCGGGCGCCCAGACCGCCGGGCCGGTGAACGTGCGGCGCGCGTTCTTCGCGACGCTCTCGACGTAGGGCAGGTCGGCGATCCGGTAGATGATGTCGTGGAAGCCGTGGTTCGCCTGCATCCACTCGACGGTGAGGGAGCGGCGATCCTCGCCGGGCTCGCGGGCGCGCAGGGCGCGCGTCAGCCGCGAGAAGCGCTTCTGGGCGGCGTCGAGCTCGGCGAGGTCGGCCGCCGTGCGCTTCTCCGCCGCCACCGAGGTGACGAGGCTCTCGAGCTCGGCGCGCAGCAGGAAGGCCTCGTAGACCTCGTCGCGCGAGAGGGTGCGCACCCGGAAGCCACGGTTCGCCTCGAAGGAGAGCAGCCCCAGCGCCGAAAGGCGCCGCAGGGCTTCGCGGATCGGCGTGCGGCTGACCGCGTAGCGGCTCGCAAGCTGCTCCTGGCGCAGGACGGTACCCGGCCCGATCTCGCCGGAGACGATCGCCTCTTCGATCGCAAAGGCGATCTCATCGGCCTTCGTCGTCTCCTGCTCCACACGGGAGAGCATAGAAAGGATCCGATGGGAAGGGGCCTCTGGGGGGACGCCCCTTCCCATCGGAGGTGCGGTCGTCTGGGCTGCGCGATCCGTTCGCGGCCCGACCGGAAAACCTGTTCGCCAGTAGACCGGCACAGCCCGCGGCCCACAAGTCGCACGAACTACGCCTTCTGCGATGCGTAGTAATCCCGGACACGGAGCGGCTTGCGCCGGAGCGCCGCCACGCGAGAATGAACGGATGCGGGCATTGCGGCTGGAAGGTGGCGAGCTCCCCTCGCCGTCCGTCCCGGTGACCGGGCTCGCGGTCGCGATCGCCCTGACGCTGCTCGTGCTCCCGGGAGAGCGTGACGGCCTCGAGAACCTCCTTGCCGCCGTCATCGGCGTCGGCTCGATCGGCCTCGCCCTCCTCTGGCGCCGCTTCCCCCGCGCGACCGAGCTCGGGGTCCCGGCGCTCTTCTTTGCGATGGTCGGCCTGCTGCGCGCGAGCGAGGGCGGCACCAAGTCCGGCTACGGCGGCCTCTTCCTGCTCCCCGTTCTCTGGCTCGCGCTCACCGGGAGCCGCCGGCTGCTGCTTTTCGGCATCGCCACGATGGCGGCCGCCGAGCTGATCCCGCTCGTCGCGGTCGGGGCACCCGACTACCCCACGAGCAGCTGGCGAAGCGCGGTGGTACTCACGGCCGTCTGCGCGATCGCGGGCCTGACGGTGCAGCGCCTGCTCGCCGAGAACGCCGCCGAGA
>CAIYXH010000030.1 GCA_903930195.1 uncultured Actinomycetes bacterium
CTCATCGAGGACGCGTCGAAAGACAGAAATGTGCCTCTCAGGGGGGAAGGCGCGGAGATCCTCAAAGACGTCGCGGCGGGACTGACGAGCCCTCTCGAGAGCACGGCTTCAAAGCTCGATCGGCTAAACCGGCTCGCGCGCATCCACAGGGATGAGGTCGGCAAGGACCTCGCTGCGCAGGGCTATCCGATCGTGGACGCCCGCCCCGTCGCCGGTACGAACCAGCTCGCGGGAGGCTATACGGGCGCCAGGCTCAAGCCCGCGAAACCTCGGACGGGTGCGCCGCCCGCCGGATTCACGCCGGTGGTCCCGTGAGACTCGTCGACAAGCAGGGCGCCTCGATCGAGGTCCCCGAGGATCAGGCGGCGGAGGCGCTCGCTTCGGGGCAGTACGGAGTGCCGGCCGGCGAGGACGTCCCCGTCAAGCTCGACGACGGACAAATCGGCACGGTGCCAGGTCACGCGCTGCAGGCAGCGCTAGGATCGGGAGCTACGATTATCTCGCGGCAGGAGCACGCCGACGCGGTCAAGCAGGCGAAATATGGGGGGCTGACGGGGCAGGCGGTCGCGGGCGTAGCCGGAGCGGCGCGAGGGGCCTCGCTCGGACTCTCGGACGTCGCCGCGAGGGGGATCGGCGGACAGGAGACGGCGGACTACCTGCGCAGCGTGCAGGAGGCGAACCCGGTCACGAGCGGGATCGGAGAGGTCGCCGGAGCGCTCGCACCGGCGCTGCTCTCAGGAGGCGCTACGGCGGCAGAGGAGGCGCCTGGCGCCCTAGCTGCCCTAGGGAGGCTCGGAGGGAGGCTCGCCGCTGCTCCTGGCGAGGCGGTGAGCGGACTGGGAAGCCTTGGCGAGGCGGCCGTGAGCCGACTGCTACCGAAGGAGGCGACCTCGCTTGCGGGGCGACTCGGCTCCAAGGCGCTCGAGGGGGCCGCGCGAGGAGGGCTTGAGGGTGCGGCCTATGGCGCGGGCGACGCGATCAGCGAGCAGGCGCTCTCGCAAAATCCAGACTTCGACGGCGAAAAATTTCTGTCGGCGATCGGTCACGGGGCACTTCTGGGGGCGGTCGGCGGCGGGGTACTCGGCGGGGCCGGACAAGCGGGCCGCGAGGTGTTGGGCTCTCTCTCTCCGCGTCTACAGGGACTGGCAGAGGGGCAGGCCGTGAGTGCGCTCAGGCCCACCGGCAAGATGCTCTCGAAGGCGGAAGAGATCCCCGGCGGCTCGAAGGCGATCGGCCGCGAGCTCCTCGACTCCGGCCTGATCCAGCACGGCGAAACCATCGAGGCGAGCGCGCCACGAATCGAGGCGGCGCGAGAGGCGGCGGGCAAGACGGTCGGTGATGTCCTCGATCGCGCGGACGCAGCCGGCTACAAGGGGCCGCATGTGGGGACGATCCTCGAGGGTTTTGACTCGGCCGCCGAAAAACTTCAGAGCGCGCCCTCGCTAAACAAGCCGGCGATCGAGCGACTCAATGCGCTCAAGGACGATCTGGCAAATCTCGCCGGAGGTGAGGTCGGCGTGGACTCTAGGCTAGGCTTCAGTCAGGCGCAGGAGCTCCGGCGGCGGATCGATGTCGAGGCGAAATGGGCGAGCAACCCGCTCGCGCCCGTCCCCGAGCTCGCGAAGGCCATGCGATCGGCGCGCGGCGTGATCGAGGACGAGATCGAGCGCGCGGGCGACGCGGCGTCGAAGAAGCTCGGGGGCTCGTTCGCGGAAGAATACGCGGCGGCGAAAGAGCGCTTTCAGCGACTGGCGATCGCCGACGACATGGCGCAATCCGCGGTCGTGCGGAGGGCGGCCGGATCACGGGGCACCTCGGAGCTCGGCGCGCTCGGAGCCGTCCTCAATCTCGCTTCAGGCCATCCCGTCGCGGCTGCCGCGAGCCTAGGCACACGCGCAGCCCGGCGGTTCGTGGGCGATCGTGCCTCGAGCACCGCGGCAGTGATGCTCGACAAGCTCGGCGCGCTCGGGGGAGTGCAGCGGGCGACGTCGGCGATCGACAGGCAGATCTCGCGAGGCGTGGCGAGGGCGACGGGGGACACCAGCGCCGCCGCCGTCAAGCTCCGCAAGCCCGTCGAGGGCGGCTACGACGCGATGCGCCGGAGCGTCGAGGACGCTGTGGAGGATGCTCAGGCACATACCGAAGCGGTAGCGGCGGCGGCGGCTCCGATCGCGCAGCACTCGCCGAAAGTCGCGCAGGCATTCGAGCGCGCGGCCATTCGTGCGACGCTCTACCTCGCGCAGGCGCTGCCATCGACGAGGCCGACGAACGCGCTTACCCCGAAGCTCGATCGCGCGGAGCCGAGCGACTCGGAGAAGGCCACCTTCACGCGGATCTATCAGGCGGTGCACGACCC
>CAIYXH010000031.1 GCA_903930195.1 uncultured Actinomycetes bacterium
CCGTCTCGCCGGCGAACCAAAGCTCGCCGCGGACGGGATCCCAGCCGATGCCGTCGCGCGTGACCGCGGGAACCTTCGACGCGAGGAGGTCTGCGGGCTCGACCACCGGGAGGCCGCCGACGACCTCGCGCGGGTCGCGGCCGACGAGCACGACCAGGCTGCCGAGCCCGGAGGCCCGCGCCTGCTCGACGAGGGCCAGGCCCTCCTTCGCATCCGGGGCGACGACCGCCGAGGCGAGCCGGCCGAGGGCTGCGGCGACCGCGCGCTCCTCACCGGCACCCACGTCAAGGAGCGACAGCGCGAGCCGGTGGCCGCTCTCGGCGAGCGCACGCGCGGCCGGCGGGATCCCCTCGCGCTCCGCGAGCGACTGCTCGAGTGCGACGAGCCGCTCCCGGGCAAGCCCGACCCGGGCCGCGAGGTCGTCATGCTCGCGCGCAGCGGCGCGGGCGGCGGCGTCGGCCTCGTCGGCGAGGCGGCCGAGCTCGGCGGGCGCGGGGCCGTCGGTCTGGAACTTGCGGGCGGTCTCGATCTCGCCGCGGAGGTTGTCGCGGAGCCGGCCGAGCGTCCCTCGATGCACATCGAGCCAGCGGGCGGCGTCGCGCAGGCCGAGCAGCGTGTCGCTGCCGCCCCCGCCGAGCTGGTGCTCGACCGACGCCCGCTCGGACGCGAGCCCGTCGAGCTCCGTGGTCACGGTGGCGTGGGCGTGGCGTTCGGCTGCCGCGATCCGCGCCCAGATCTCCTCGAGCTCGAGCTGCAGGCGGGCACGCTCACCCGTGGCGGTCTGCGCGGCGAGGCCCGCCTCGCGGGCAGCCTGAACGAGCGCGTCGGCCTTGCCGGGATCGAACTGCCGCGCCGCGTCGAGCTCGGCGCCAAACCGCCGCGCGAGCACTTGGGCGGCCTCGTGGCGCAGCGTCAGCCGCTCCACCCCGCCGCGCAGCGCATAGACGGCGGCAGTTGTCCGCTCACGCGTTCCCGCGGCATCGGTGAGCTCTTCCTCGGCGGCGGTGCGCGCGGCGAGCAAGGCGTTGACCTTCCCGTCGGCTTCGCGGCGCTGCTCGATGGCCTGCGTGCGGGCGGTCTCGGCCGCGGAACGGCGGGCAACGAGGCGTTTCAGGTCGAGCGTCGCGATCGCAGCGCGGACGCCGGCGATCTCCTCGCGGAGCTTCTCGGCCCGCTCGGCCGCTGTGGCCTGGAGAGCCAGGGGCCGAAGCCGCTTGCGCACCTCTTCCTCGATGTCGCGGGCGCGCTCGACCTGCGTCGCGACCCGGGCGAGCTTCAGCTCGGCGCGGTGGCGGCGCAGCTTGAAGCGCCCGAGGCCGGATGCCTCCTCGACGAGCGCACGGCGCTCGGCCGGCTTCGCGGCGAGCACGGAGCCGACGCTTCCCTGCGAGATCACCGAACGCAGACCACCGCCGAGACCGACGTCGGAGAGGAGCTCGACGAGGTCGATCCGGCGCACCGCGGCCCGGTTGACGAGGTACTGGCCCTCGCCGCCGCGCGAGAGCCGCCGCATCAGCGAGACCTCGGCAAACGGCAGCTCCGGCCAGGTGCCGTCGGCGTTGTCGAAGATCAGCTCGACCTCGCAGTTGTCGACGGCCTTGCGGCCGGCCGAGCCTGCGAAGAGGACGTCGTCGGGCTTCTCGGCGCGCAGCTCGCTCGCGGAGAGCGAGCCGGTCGCCCAGAGGATCGAGTCGGAGATGTTCGACTTGCCGGAGCCGTTCGGGCCGACGACGACCGCCACGCCGGGCTCGAGGCGCACCTCGACCGGGTCGACGAACGACTTGAACCCACGGAGCTTGATTGCCTTCAGGTGCACGGCCGGGAAGTCTGACCGTCGCGGCGGACGCCGCGATTCCTGCGTGGAGCGAAAATCAGGTACGGCAGGCGGGCGTGCCGCCGGGCAGGCGGTGCCGGAAGCGCGAGACGACCGGGTAGCCCAGCGCTCCGATCCAACCGAGCGGCGGCCGCAGCAGCAGCCATCCGAGGAACGCCGCCGGGCCGTGGGTCGCGGCGAGCGCGCAGCCGATGGCGCGGTGACCGCCGACCCGGGCGCCGTCGGCGCCGATCCACCAGGCCGAGCGCTCGACGTCGGTCTGCGTCAGCCCCACCGCAGCGAGCGTGAGGCGCTGCCACGGCTGCGTCTCGACGCCGCGGACGGCGACCCAGGCCGCCCACGAGGAGCAGAAGCCGCAGTCGCCGTCGTAGACGAGGAGCGGCTGCGCCACCGCTAGCGCTCCGACGCGGCGGCCGGAAGGCCCGCGAGCGCCTGGCGTGCGGCTTCCTGCTCGGCGTCCTTCTTCGACGAGCCCGAGCCGACGCCGGCCTGCTGCCCCGCGACCATCGCCGCGGAGGTGAACGTGCGCTGGTGCGGCGGCCCCTCGGTCTGCAGGAGCACGTAGACGACGGCCTGGCCGAGACGGGCGAGCTGCTCCTGGAGCTCCGTCTTGTGGTCGACCTGGTTCGTGAGCGCGAACTCGATCCGCGCGGAGAACGCGTCGACGATCGCCGGGGCGATCGCGGGGAAGCCGTGCTCGAGGTAGAGCGCGGCCAGCACCGCTTCGAGCACCGCCGCGAGGACGTTGCGATTCGTGACGAGCTGCTGCTGCTCGTTCGTCGCGGGGCCGGCGAAGTGTGCGGCGAGCTGCGCGCCGAGGCCGAG
>CAIYXH010000032.1 GCA_903930195.1 uncultured Actinomycetes bacterium
CATGCCGTCTCCGCGACGGCGACCACCGGAACCTGAGCGGCGACGGATTTCCGCGCCCGCGCCGCGACTGCGACGCCGGCCAGGATCAGGACGAGCCCGACGAGCGAGACGGTGCGGACGTGCTCGCCGAGGAAGACGGCGCCGTAGAAGACGGCAACCGCCGGCACCAGGTAGGTGACCAGGATCGCGCGCGACGGCCCGGCCGTGCGCAGCAGCCCGTAGAGGAGCGAGTACGCGAGTCCGGTGCCCACGATCCCCAGAACGAGGATGGAGCCGCACTCCTTCCAGCCCGGAACCTCATGGGGGAGCCGGGCGATGCCGAGCGGCATCGTGAGGAGCGTCGCCGCCATGGTCGACCCGGCACCGACGACGGCGGGGCGGGTGGCCCGCAGGCGGGGATGCGCGCCGATCGTCGCGCCACAGGCGTAGAAGAGCGCCGCGAGCACGACCGCGAGCCCGGCGAGGAGTCCGCCCTTCCCCGGCATCCCGACGAGGAGGGCGACTCCCACCAGGCCGACGAGAACGCCTGCGAGGCGAAGCCCCGTCACCCGCTCGTGGCCGAAGCGCGTGACGATCACCGCGGAGAAGATCGGGGCGGCGGCCTGCAGGATCGCCGCGAGCCCCGAGTCGATCCGGGTCTCGGCCCAGGAGATGAGCAAGAACGGGAGCGCCGTGTTGACGGTGCCGAGCAGGAGGAGCGGTCGCCAGGCGGCGCGTAGCTGCGGGATCGTCTCCCTGCGCGCGGTCAGGAACGCGGCCGGGACGACGACCGCACAGGCTGAGAGAACCCGCAGCCAGACGAGCGTCGCCGGGTCGAACTGCCGGTCGGCAACCTTGATGAACATGAACGACGCGCCCCAGATCAGCGAGAGCACGAGGATCGACGTGAGGTCGCGGCGACTCATCCGCGTGTTGTAACGCCGCCGCACGGGTCGGTGTGAGATGGCCTGTCTCCCCGGTGACACATTCGTGACTGATTCTTTCCCCTTCCGTCGCGAAGGACACTGGCGAGCGGCGCGTGCCGGAGACTAGGCTCGTCGCATTGGGGAGGGAGGTGGGTACCCGGACAGCCCACCCTCGACGCCCGCCCGGCGCCGCTTCCGCCCCGCGCATCCGCACCTGCCGGGTCGGGTGTCCGAGGCACCCGGCTAGACTGGCTTTCTGTCTGCCGTCGCTGAGCAGCCGCTCCATCGGGCCCTCGGTCTTACCGACGGGGAGTTCAGCCGTATCCAGGAGTTGATGGGACGGCTCCCGAACGACTTCGAGCTGGCCGTCTTCTCGGTGCTCTGGTCGGAGCACTGCGGCTACAAGCATTCGGCCCCGCTCCTGCGCCGCCTGCCGTCCGCCGGTGAGCGCGTGCTGCAGGGCCCGGGCGAGAACGCCGGTGTCATCGACCTCGGCGACGGTGTCGCGATCGCCTTCAAGGCGGAGTCGCACAACCACCCGTCGGCCGTCGAGCCGTTCCAGGGCGCGACGACGGGCGTCGGCGGGATCATCCGCGACATCGTCGCGATGGGAGCCCGTCCGATCGCGCTCCTCGACAGCCTCCGCTTCGGCAAGCCCGACTGGCACTTCCGCCAGGCGGTCGCGGGCGTCGGGCACTACGGCAACTGCACCGGCATCCCGAACGTCGGCGGCGAAACCGTCTTCGACGAGGCCTACGCCGCGAACCCGCTCGTGAACGCGATGTGCGTCGGCCTGCTGCCGACCGCGCGCGTCCTCCGCGCGAAGGCGACCGGCCACGGGAACGCCCTCGTCCTCTACGGCTCGTTCACCGGCCGCGACGGGATCGGCGGCGCCTCCGTGCTCGCGAGCCAGGATCTCGCGGGCTCCGACGAGAAGCGCCCCTCCGTCCAGATCGGCGACCCCTTCCGCGGCAAGGCGCTGATCGAGGTCTCGCTCGAGCTCGTCGAGCAGGAGCTCGTGCTGGGCCTGCAGGACTGCGGCGCCGCCGGGCTCGCCTCGTCGCTCGCCGAGATGGCGGCCGAGGTCGGCGTGGACGTCCACCTCGACCGCGTGCCGCTCCGCGAGGAGGGCATGGAGGCGTGGGAGATCATGATCTCCGAGTCGCAGGAGCGGATGGTCGCCGTGGTGGCGCCGGAGCGGATCGAAGAGGTGCAGGCCGTGTGCGCGCGCTGGGAGCTTCCCTGCAGCGTCATCGGCGAGGTCACCGACCACGGCGAGCTGCGCGCGTTCATGGCCGGCGAGGTCGTAGGCGGGATCCCCGCCTCGTACCTCACCGAGGAGGCGCCGCGCTACGAGGTCGAGCAGACCGAGCATCCGATCGAGCAGGGCACCGTCGACCCCGTGAACCACGAGCCGAAGACCTGGATCTTCGAGCAGTACGACCACCTCGTCGGCTCGCGCACCGTGCGCCGACCGGGCCTCGACGGGGCGGTGCTCCGGATCGACGGGACGCGCGTGATCGCCGTCTCGCTCGACGGCCCGCCCGTCGGCGAGCGAGACCCGTTCCGCGCCGGGTGGGCCGCGGTGATGGAGTCCGCGCTCAACGTCGCCTGCGTCGGCGGCGAGCCGCTCGCCCTCACCGACTGCCTCAACTTCGGCAACCCGGAACGCGCCGAGATCGGCTGGGAGCTCGCCCGCGCGATCGACGGCATCGCCCAAGCCGCGAACGAGCTCGGCATCCCCGTCGTCTCCGGCAACGTCTCGCTCTACAACGAGACGGGCGGGCACCCGATCCCGCCGACGCCCGTCGTCGGCTGTGTCGGCCTCGTCCGCGACGTCACCCGCGTCCCCTCACGCTGGCAGCGCGGCGACGAGGTGCTGTTCCTCCGCGGCGAAGGCGCGAAGCTCGTCGAGACGGTCTGGCGGAACGCCGAGCGCTTCACACTGGCCCACGACGTCTCCGACGGCGGCATCGAGCTCGCGCTGCGCGAAGCTGCCGACTGGAGTGGGATCGAAGCGTCGTTCGCGACGGCCGACGGCCCGGGCGTGATCGTCGCGCTCCCCGCCGGCGAGACGGTGGACTGGCCCGACCTCGAGCGTCTGGGGACCGTCTGATGTGCGGCGTCTTCGGCGTCTACGCGCCCACCCGTGACGTCGCGCGGCTCTCCTACTTCGGCCTCTACGCCCTGCAGCACCGCGGACAGGAGTCGGCCGGGATCGCCGTCTGGGACGAAGGCCGCCTCACCGGGATGCGCGACCTCGGCCTCGTGACCCAGGTCTTCGACGAGGGCAAGCTCTCGGGCCTCGAGGGGCAGCTCGCGATCGGCCACACCCGCTACTCGACCACCGGCTCGAACGCGTGGGAGAACGCCCAGCCGCTGATCCACCACGGCAGCGCCCGCACCGTTGCCCTCGGCCACAACGGCAACCTGATCAACGCCGACGAGCTCCGCGACGAGCTCGGCGTCCGTCTCGATTCGACCTCCGACAGCGAGGTCATCGCCGCCCTGATCGCCCACGACGAGCGCCCGCTCGGCGACGCTATCGCCGCCGCGATGGAGCGCCTCGAGGGCGCCGCGACGGTCGTCGGGATCGCCGACGGCCGGCTCTTCGGCTTCCGCGACCGCCACGGCTTCCGCCCGCTCGCCCTCGGCCGGATCGGCGACGACCACGTCATCGCCTCCGAGTCCTGCGCCCTCGACCTCGTCGGCGCGAAGCTCGTGCGCGAGCTCGATCCCGGCGAGCTCGTCATCATCGACGAGGACGGCGTCCGCATCGAGCAGACCGTGACCGATGAGGCAGAGCCAAGCCGGCTCTGCATCTTCGAGTTCTTCTACCTCGCCCGCCCGGACACGCGCCTCGAGGGCGTCGAGATCCACGGCGCGCGCGTCCGCATGGGCGAGCGCCTCGCAGCCGAGTCCCCGGTCGACGCCGACCTCGTGTTGCCGATCCCCGACTCGGGCACCCCGGCCGCGATCGGCTTCGCCCGCGCCACCGGGATCCCCTTCAGCGAGGGGCTGATCAAGAACCGCTACGTCCACCGCACCTTCATCCAGCCCGAGCAGGGCATGCGCGAGCAGGGCATCCGGATGAAGTTCAACCCGTTGGACGAGGTCGCGGGCAAGCGGCTCGTGATCGTCGACGACTCGATCGTCCGCGGCTCGACGACCCGGCAGATCGTGCAGATGCTGGTCGAGGCGGGCGCCGCCGAGGTGCACGTCCGGATCTCCTCGCCGCCGGTCGTCTCGCCATGCTTCTACGGGATCGACCTCGCCGACGAGAGCGAGATGATCGCCGCCCACAACACGGTCGAGCAGGTGCAGGCCGCGATCGGCGCCACGTCGCTCGCCTACCTCTCGCTCGACGGGCTCCAGGCCGCCACCCAGCGGCCGCAGGGCACGCTCTGCCGCGCCTGCCTCACCCGGGACTACCCGACCCGTCGCCCCGACACCGTCGACAAGCTCCGCTTCGAAGCCACGCCGGCCTAAGGGGACTTCGTAAGGAGCGCGTCGGCGCGCCCGAAGCGGATCGCCCGCGCCACGCGCTCGGGGTCGTGGCCCTCCTCGAGCAGCCGCTGCTTCAGCTCTCCCTCGTGCGCCATGCGCAGGAAGAGCGTGGCGAGCGCGACGAGCGTGACCATCCCGCCCTCGGCCATCATCACGACGCCGCCGAGGTTCTGGTCGTGTGCCGCCGAGATCCCCCAGATCGGAACGGCGTGCTGGTACGGCGTGTAGAACGACGTGCTCGACCAGATGAAGACGTTGCCGAGGATCGTCTCGAGGAGCCGGACGGCGGCGATGTACCCGAGCTTCCAGCCCGTGCCGAACCAGGTGGGCGCGGGCAGCGTCTCGAGCACCGGCGACCACATCAGCCCACCGCAGGTGAAGAACATCGCGTGCTCGAGCGCGTGCAGCGCGTTGTGGTGCAGGGTGGCGTCGTAGAGGACCGGGATGTGCCAGACGTAGAGGTCGATCGCCCAGAGCGGCAGCGCGATGAACGGATGCGTGAGGAAGCGCATCCGCTCGACCGGCCGCAGCGCGAGCACCGGGCGCAGCATCGGGCCGGTCAGGCCGGCGACGAAGCAGAGCGGCGCGAGATCGCCGAGCAGCATGTGCTGGGTCATGTGGACGAAGAAGAAGTCCTTCTCGCCGATCTCGTCGACGGGGGAGTTGAGCGCCACGAGCACGAGCCCGATGCCCGTCCAGAAGAGCCCCTGCCGCCAGCGGGGCACCGGGGTTCCGCGCTGCGCGAGCGTGCGCGAGCGGCGGAGGTAGAGCAGCGCCGCGACCAGGGTCGGAGCGAGCTGAAAGGGCTCGAGGTTCCAGGTCCGCGCAGCAGCGTCGGCGAGCATGGGGTGAAGTGTCGCTACTTCCGCACGGTTGCGCGAAGGGTTAACCTCCCCGCCCTTTAAGCTGGACTCCTTGGAGACCGGCAGCCACAGCTACGCAGCCGCAGGCGTCTCCCTGTCGGTGGCCGACGCGATCGTCGAGCGGCTCCGGGCCGCCGCCGAATCGACTGGGGCCTCCGGCTTTGGCGCGTTCGCCGGGCTGACCCCGCTCGACGATCGGCGCCTTCTCGCAGCTTCCACGGACGGGGTCGGCACGAAGCTGATGCTCGCCCGGGCGCGCGGACGCCTGCGCGACTGCGGTGCCGACCTCGCCGCCCACTGCATCAACGACGTGCTCACGACCGGGGCGACCCCGCTGATGCTGCTCGACTACGTCGCCGCCGGCACGATCGAGCTCGAGCAGGTGGCGGAGCTCGTCGAGGGCGCCGCCGCGATCTGCCGCGAGGCGGGCGTGATGCTCGTCGGCGGCGAGACCGCGGAGCTCCCCGGGATCTACCGCGAGGGGGAGCTCGACTTCGCCGGCACCTGCGTCGGCGTCGTCGACCGCGACGAGCTCGTCGACGG
>CAIYXH010000033.1 GCA_903930195.1 uncultured Actinomycetes bacterium
CGCGTAGAAGAGCGGCAGCGTGTCGACTCGGTATCCGAGCACCGGCACGCCGAGCGTCTCGAGGAGCTCCGAGGTCGCCGGGACGTCGAGTAGCGACTTGATCCCGGACGAGACGACCACGACCCGCGTGGCAGCGAGCGCATCGAGGTCGGCCGAGACGTCGGGCGGGTCGGGCCAGCCGCGGTGGACGCCGCCGAGGCCGCCTGTGGCCATCACCTGGATCTGGGCGGTGCGGGCTGCGGCGAGCGTTCCGCCGACCGTCGTTGCGCCGACCACGCCCTGGACGACAGCTGCGGCCAGATCGCGCGGGCCGCACTTCCGGGCGGAGCCATCGAAGCGCTCGAGCTCCGTCGCGGTCAGGCCGACGACGACCTCGCCGTCGAGCACGCCGATCGTGGCAGGGACAGCTCCGGCCTCGCGCACGGCGCGCTCGGAGCCGAGCCCGGCCTCGATGCCCTCGCCGGGCGGGAAGCCGTGAGCGACCAGCGTCGTCTCGAGCGCGACGATGCCGACGCCGTCGCGCTGCGCGTCTCTGACCTCGTCGGCGATCCGGATCACGGCCGCGCTCCGAGCTTCGCGCAGCACCGGGCCGCGGTCTCGAGCCCGAGCGTGACGCCGCCGACGAGGTACCCGGCGGCGAAGGCATCCCCGGCGCCGGTCGCGTCGATCGCGGTCACGGCGTGGGCGGGATGGGCGACCCCGTCGACGACAACCCCGTCGGCGCCGTGCTTGACGATCCACGACGCGTCGAGCTCGCCGAATGCCGCCTGCTCGGCCTCGCCGGCGAAGACGAGGTCGGGGCGCAGCGCCTGGATGCTCGCGCGAAAGTCGTCGTCGACGAGCGACCAGGCCGAGAGATCGACCGAGACCTGTGCGCCTTCTGCGCGGGCCAGCTCGGCGGCGCGGAGGGCGGACGCGCGCATCGGCTCGCGCGCGAAGGCGTAGCCGGAGAGATGCAGCGCATCGCAGACAAACCACGATGGCTCGAGTTCGTCGGGTGCCAGGTCGGGGGCAGAGCCGCGATCGGAGGCCATCGTACGATCGCCGTCGCTCGCGATCGAGACGACCATGCCGGTACGGCCTTCGATCGGGCCCGAGAGCTCCACTCCGTGGCCGGCAAGCTCCTCGGCGACGAGCTGCCCGGCCATGTCGGCGCCGCGCTTGCCCACGAAGCGCGCCTCGGCGCCGAGGCGCGCCGCCCAGGCCGCGACGTTCGCCGCCTGGCCGCCGCCGCCGGCGCGTGTCTCGGCGGGCGCGTCGTCACCGGGGACGAGCGCACCGTCGAGGCGTACGACGACATCGCGAATCACGTCTCCGAGCGTAGTGATCCGCACCGTACGATGCTCGCATGGATGACGGAGGGCGGCGCCGACTGACCCGCCTCGTCGGCAGGCGAGGCCCGCTTCGCTCGTTCGCGCTCGGCGGCATCGTCGGCGCGGCCGGTGCGATCGCCACGGTCCGCCGCCTGCACTCGGCCGCCCCGGGGTCGCCGACGGGTCTCGCGGCCTTCGAGGATGCCCCGTGCTTCCTCGAGCTCGTGGCGCAGGATCTCGCCGCTCACGGCGAGACCGGGGCGACGATGGGCGATGTGCGGTCGAACGCCGAGTAGCGGTGCACCATGAAGTGCGCCGTCGCGGTCATCCGCAGCGACAGCGTGTGCCCTGACGTCGGGTCGACGCGGATCGTGAACCATGCCGGGTAGCCCGGGTCGTAGAACGAGATCGCCCCGCTCGGCGTGAAGTAGGCGTTGCGCGAACGCGGGCCCCACCAGGCTGCGGGCAGTGAGAGCGGTTGCGCCGCCGCCTTCGTCCAACGGGTCGAGCCCGGCGCGCGCTGGTACCGCGTGTGCCCGACGAGGATCGTCTCGGATCCCACGACGCTGGGACTGGTTCCCCCGACGACGCGGTAGGCCAGCCTGCCGGGTGCCTGCTCGCGGTAGAGCGTGTGGAGGGAATGCCCCGGCCCGGACGAGAGCCGTTCGTCGAGCGTGACGGACGTCAGGGCATCGAACACACGCGTCGCCCGCGCAAGCGCCGCGGCGGCCGACCGCGGCTTCGCCGGAACGGTGAAGCGCACGGTCCGCGAGCCTGCCGTCACCGTGATCTGCGTACCGACGGGCGCGACGCGCACGCAGCCGGGCCCGCAGGACGTGCCGCTCTTGCCGTCGATGCGGATCGGGATGCTGGCGTCGCCCCCGCCTGCGC
Source organism: uncultured Actinomycetes bacterium (assembly GCA_903930195.1). Lineage (GTDB taxonomy): Bacteria > Actinomycetota > Thermoleophilia > Gaiellales > Gaiellaceae > PALSA-600. Next base: position 2,205 of record CAIYXH010000033.1, read on the forward strand.
CGTCGATGACCGTCACCTGCGCCGTGTGCCCGGTCACGGCGAGGGTCACGCCGTCGGCCCCGGCCTCGGCTGCGTCGACGTAGGCACGGGCGGGCGGTGGGGTCGGCGGTGGCGGAATGGTTGCTGCGGCCGATGCCGGCGTTCGTGCAAGCGTGCGTCCCGGCGCCAGATCGGTGAGCACGCCGACGGCGACCACGACGAGCGCGGCGGCCACGAGCTCGACGCGCAGCGCACGCCCGGGGCGTCCCGCCGCCCGCGCGCCCGCGACGACGAGGACGCCGAAGAGCGCCGCCTTCGCGAGGAGCACGTTGCCGTAGGCGGTCGACCAGAGCTCGCCGACCGCATCCAACTCGGTCAAGGCGCGCACGGCGCCGGCCGCCGCGACGAGGACGAGCGCCGGCACGGCGATGGCGGCGAACCGTCTGGCCGCGGCGATCCGTCGCGCACGCTCGCCGCCGCGGCCGACGAAGGCGAGCGTCGCGAGCCCTCCGATCCAGACGGCTGCTGCAGCGACATGGACGAGATCCGCCGCCGGTGCGAGCAGCCGTGGCTGGTCCGCGTCGAGGGCGTGGCCGGCGAAGGTCGGGCAG
>CAIYXH010000034.1 GCA_903930195.1 uncultured Actinomycetes bacterium
AAGGAGCTCGGTGTCGCCGAGGTGTTCACCCCGGGAACCTCCACGAGCGCCGTCGCCGACTTCCTGCGCGCATCCGTTCGACGCGCGTGAAGAGCGGCCCCCTTCGCGCGCTGACGGCGCCGCTCGTCCGCGCCTTCGTCCGTCACGTTCCCCCGCGCCGCCGCGGTGCGCGGGCAATCGACCTGTACGAGCGGCTCGTGGAGCCGCGTCAGGGAGCCCTGTTCGCGTCGCGGGAGCGGTCGGGGATGCGGCTCGTCTGCGACCTCACGAACCCGCTCGAGCGTGCCGTCTACTACCGCGGGGCCGCCGACCCCGAGACCGACGGCTGGCTCCGTGGCTGGCTCCGGCCGGGCGATGTCGTCGTCGACGTCGGGGCGCACATCGGCTCGTTCGCGTCCGCCGCGCTCGAGGCCGTCGGGCCGTCGGGGCTCGTCTACGCGTTCGAGCCGAATCCGGCGACCTTCGGTCGGCTGAGAGACGCGTTCCCCAACGGCGTGCCGTCGAACGTCGTGCTCGACCGCGTTGCGGTCGGCGATCGCCGGGCGGACGGGGTCGCGATGCACGAGCCGCCGGATACCGACGGCGTGCGCGGCGATCTCGCGTCGCTCGCCGGCGGCAGCGACTGGCAGGTCGCCGGGACCGTGCCCATGCGGCGGCTCGACGACCTGCTCCCGGCTGCCGGACGGATCCGGCTGCTCAAGCTCGACGTCGAGGGATTCGAACCCGCCGTGCTCCGGGGGGCGGAGGGGCTGCTGCGCGAGCAGCGGTTCGACGCCGTCATGGCGGAGATCAACCCCTCCGCGCTCCTCCGGGCCGGCTCTCGGCCCGCCGACGTGATCGCGGCACTCGAGCAGGCCGGGTACGTCCCTGCCGACCCCGACGCGGTCGCGCCCTTCACCGCGGCCGACGGCGGGGTGCAGGCCCTGTTCACCGACGTGGTCTTCGTGCCGGAGCGCGTCCCAGCTGAGCGTTCCTTGACCGTCGTCGTCCCGTCCAGCCGTGGTCGGATGCCGGTGGAGCGGCATTTGCCGGCGGTGCTGGGCGCGGTCGCGAGCACGGACGCCGTCTGGGACGCAGTCGTCGTCGACGACGCCAGCCCGGACGGCGACGGAGCCGTCGCAGGCGCCCTTCCGGCCGGGGCGCAGCTCATTCGCTCGGGTCGCCGGGTCGGGGCCGCCGGTGCCCGCAATCTCGGCGTGCGCCGGTCGAGCGGTGCCTGGCTGCTGCTCATCGACGACGACGTCGAACTGGACAGCACCTCGTTCGCCGCGCTCTGGCAGGCACGCGAGGCCGACACCTGCCTCGTGCCCGAGGTGCGCACCGAGAGCGGCATCCTCCAGAACGCGATCACCCGGTTCGTCCGGTTCGGCGAGCCGAGGTGGGCCTATCGGGCGGACCCGCTCCTCGAGGTCGACTACCCGCTCGGCGCCTGCCTGCTCCTCTCGCGCGACCTGTTCGAGCGCGCCGGCGGTTTCGACGAGCGCTTCCAACCGAACTACTTCGAGGACATCGCCTTCGGAGACCGGCTCCGGGCAGCCGGCGCGCGCATCGTCCAGCTCGAGGGCGCGGTGGCACGGCACTACGAGACCGCAGCCACGGATCCGGCGCGGGCTCGGGCGCGGATGCGCGCCGTCACCCGCAATCGGTGGCGCTACGTCATCCACTACACCGACGGAGCTCCGCGGCTGCTCGCGCTCGGCCTCGCTCCGGCACGGGTCGCGCATGAGGCCCTCCAGTGGCGCTCCCTTCAGCCGGTCAAGGGACTGGTCGACGCGGTCGCCTCCGAGCTCGGTGGAGGTCGACGTACGCCGTGATCGTCTCCCTCGACAACGCGCGTGTGAAGGACGTGGTGGCCCTCCGCCGCAGTCGCGAGCGGCGCCGCCGCGGGCTCTTCGTCGCGGAAGGGCCGCGCGAGGTGCGTCGGGCGCGCGCTGCCGGGCTGACGCCGGTCTCGACCTTCTATGCCCCGGCGCTGCTCGAGTGGGGCGAGGGAGACGAGGTCAGCGAGCAGGTGCTCGAGAAGATGTCCTATCGCGAAGCGCCCGAGGGCGTCATCGCGGTCTTCGAGGCGCCGCGGTGGGAGCTCCCGCAGGCAGGCTCGCTCTATCTCGTCGCCGTGGGCATCGAGAAGCCCGGCAATCTCGGCGCGATGGCGCGGACGGCCGAGGCGGCAGGTGCCGAGGCGCTGCTCGTCGCCGAGGCGCGCTCCGACCCCTGGAACCCGAATGCGATCCGCGCGTCGACCGGCGCCGTCTTCACCCTGCC
>CAIYXH010000035.1 GCA_903930195.1 uncultured Actinomycetes bacterium
CGACGACTCCGGCGAGGGCCGCTGGACGATCGCCGAGGACGTGCCCGTGCCCGTGATCACCGCAGCGCTCTTCGCGCGCTTCACGTCGCGGCAGGACGAGTCGTTCGCCGCCAAGGTCAACGCCGCCCTTCGCAACCAGTTCGGCGGGCACGCCGTCAAGTCGACGGGCTCCGAGTGAGCCCGAAGAAGGACGAGACGAACCCGCTCCTCGAGGGGCTCGAGCTGCGGCGCCGCCCCGAGGACTGCACGCTCGTCATCTTCGGCGCCTCCGGCGACCTGACCCAGCGCAAGCTGATGCCGGCGCTCTACGCGCTGGCGTTCCGCGACCTGCTCCCCGAGCGCTTCGCCGTGATCGGCGCGGCCCGCTCCGAGGACACCGACGAGGGCTTCCGCGAGAAGATGCGCAAGGCCGTCGAGGAGCATGCCCGCGATCCGTTCAAGAACGAGGTCTGGGAGAAGCTCGCCGAGGGCATGGTCTACGCCCAGCTCGACTTCTCCGACGACCAGGCGGAGGGCAGCCTCGCCCGGCGCCTCGAGACGGTCGACGCCGAGCGCGGCACGAAGGGCAACCGGCTCTTCTACTTCGCGGTGCCGCCGTCGGCGATCGGGACGCTCGTGCGCGAGCTCGCCGAGCGCAAGTCGGCCCACGGCTGGTCGCGGCTGATCATCGAGAAGCCGTTCGGCCACGATCTCGAGTCGGCGCGGGAGCTGAACGCGCTGATCGCGGAGAGCTTCGGGGAGGACGAGGTCTTCCGCATCGACCACTACCTCGGCAAGGAGACCGTCCAGAACATGCTGGCGCTGCGCTTCGCGAACGGCATCTTCGAGCCGATCTGGAACCGGCAGTTCGTCGACCACATCCAGATCACGGTCGCCGAGTCGCTCGGGATCGAGGGTCGCGCCTCGTTCTACGAGGAGGCCGGCGCGATCCGCGACATCTTCCAGAACCACCTGCTCCAGCTCGTCGCGATCACCGCGATGGAGCCGCCGATCGACTTCACCGCCGACTCCGTCCGCAACGAGAAGGTCAAGGTGCTGCGCTCCCTGCACACCCCCGGGCCGAAGTCGGTCGTGCGCGGTCAGTACGGGCGCGGCTTCGTCGAGGGGGCCGAGGTGCCCGGCTACCGCGAGGAGGACGGCGTCGACCGCGACTCGAAGACCGAGACCTACGTCGCGGCGAAGCTCTACGTCGACAACTGGCGCTGGGCGGACACGCCGTTCTACGTGCGCATGGGCAAGCGCCTCGCCCGGCGCGAGACGACCATCGCGATCCACTTCAAGCGCGCCCCCCACCCGCCGTTCGCGGAGTCGGCCGCCGATGGGCTGCGCCCGAACGTGCTGCTGATCCACGTGCAGCCGAACGAGGGGATGTCGCTCGGCATCGGCGCGAAGGTGCCCGGTCAGGGCATGCGGCTGCAGACGGTGCACATGGACTTCCTCTACGGCTCGACGTTCCGCGAAGGCCTGCCGGAGGCCTACGAGCGGCTGATCCTCGACGCGATGCTCGGCGACGCCACGCTGTTCACGCGCGCCGACGAGGTCGAGGAGCAGTGGTCGCTCGTGGATGCGATCGTGGCCGGCTGGACGCGCGAGCGGCCGGCGTTCCCGAACTACCCGGCCGGGACGTGGGGGCCGCCGTCGGCCGACGAGCTCATGCACCGCGACGGGCGCTCCTGGCGCAGCCACTGATGGCGCCGAAGCACGACGTGACCATCGAGGACTGGACGGGGAAGAACGTCTCGCTCGGTGCCGTCGAGGACGCGCTCGCAGAGCTCCGTGCCGCCTCGGCCGGCGACGAGAGCCACCCGCAACAGCGCACGAGCGTGATGACGCACGTCGCCTGGGTGCCGCCGGAGTGGCTCGACGCCGCCGAACGGACGCTCGAGGGCCTGGCCGAGCGGCATCCCTCGCGCACGGTGATCCTCGTTCCCCGTCCCGCCGCCAAGACGGGGATCGACGCCGACCTCTCCGTCCGCTGCTACCCGCTCGCCGACCGCTCGGTCTGCGGCGAGGTGATCGAGCTGAGCCTCGGCGGCGACCGCGCGCAGGCGCCGGCCTCGGTCGTGCTCCCGCTGCTCGTCGCCGACCTGCCGGTCTTCCTGCGCTGGCGGGGCGAGCCCGAGCCCGGCGGCGAGCGCTGGCTGCAGCTCCTCGACGTGGCGGACAGGCTGATCGTCGACTCGGGCGAGTGGCACGAGCTGCGCTACGCCGAGCTCGTGGACGACCTCGAGCGCATCGCGGTCTCCGACCTCGCCTGGGCGCGGACGCGTCCCTGGCGCGTCGAGCTCGCCTCGCACTGGCCCGAGATCCGCGAGCAGGAGCTCGAGCTTCGCGGGCCGCGCGCCGAGGCCTCGCTGCTCCGCGGCTGGCTCTCCGCGCGTCTGGGGCGTACGCTTCCGGTCGTGAAGCGGGCAGAGACGCTGGCGGTGCGGCTGGACGGCGACGAGCTCGTCCTGAAGGCCGTCGAGCTCTCACCGAGTGCCCTGCTGAGCGCCGAGCTCGACCGGCTCGGCCGTGACCCGATCTACGAGGAGGCCCTCCATGCTGCGGCTCGTGCGTAGTCTCGTCCTTTCGGCGGCGCTCGTGCTCGCGCTCGCCGCTTCGGCGTCCGCCGCTTCTGCGGCCAAGGTCAAGGTGATCGGCGTGGCGCTCGGCAACGTCCTCGAAGTGCCCGGCACGAACACCTTCTGCGCGGTCGGCGTCAACAAGAAGCTCCTCCCGGGCGCGGTCGGGGTTCTCTGTTACCGCGGGACGTCGACGGGGAGCGTCGTCGCGAAGAGCTATGTCGTCGCGCTCGCCGCCACCGCGACGAAGTCGCAGGCCCAGATCCTGCAGGTGACGGCCAAAGGCGCGCTGAGCTCCGTCTACCGGACCCCGGCGGCCGTGTCGGCCTCGGTCAAGGTCGTCAAGCTCGCGACCAACGAGATCGCGCTCCTGCCGGACGAGCGGATGACCTGCAACGTGCCTCCCGTCGCCACCGGCGGGACACCCAGCATCGTCTGCATCGTGATCGCCTCGGCGAAGACCGGCGCGCTCCGGCCGAGCAGCTACTCGATCCCCGCCGAGGACGCCGGCGTCGCGGTCGGGAAGATCTCGGCGAACGGCAAGAGCCAGACGCTGATCACCGAGAAGAAGAACCCCTAGGTCGACAGCAACGCGAGCGCTTCGGCGTGCAGGACGCCGTTCGTCGCGAGGAACGGCGCGTCCGGCCGCGGTGGCTCGTTCGCGAAGGTCGTGCAGCGGCCGCCGGCCTCCTCGACGAGGAGCTGCACGGCGGCGTAGTCCCAGAGGTTCAGCACGGGATCGGTGGCCACGTCGAGGGCGCCCTCGGCGAGGAGGCAGTACTGCCAGAAGTCGCCGAACGCCCGCGGCACCCACGCCTGCTCCGTGAGCGTCGTCCAGCCGGCGGGCATCAGCGGCGTCGCGGTCGTCGAGACGACGGCGTCCGCAAGGCGCGCAACGGCTGAGACGCGGCAGCGGGTCGTGTCGGCCCAGGCGCCCTCGCCGCGGGCCGCGCACCAGCGGCGGCCGAGGGCCGGCGCCGCGACGACGGAGACCTCGAGCACGCCCTCACGCTCGAGCGCGATCAGCGTGCCCCAGACGGGGACGCCGCGGACGTAGTTCTTCGTGCCGTCGATCGGGTCGACGATCCAGCGGCTGTCCGCGCCGTCGTCGCCGAACTCCTCGCCGAGGACGCCCTCGCCGGGGCGCTCCGCGGCGACGAGCGCGCGGATCGCCTCCTCGGCTGCGCGGTCGGCCTCGGAGACGGGCGTCAGGTCGGGTTTCGTCTCGACCTGGAGGTCGACGGCGCGGAAGCGCGACGCCGTGATCGCGCTCGCGGCGTCGGCGAGCCGGTGCGCGAAGCGGAGATCAGCGGTGTCGGGCCCCATGGCCCGTCACGCTACTTGACGACGGCGAAGCGGTTGCCCGTGACACGTACGCGCACGGGCGTCGACCACGACATCGCCCTGGCGCCCACCGGGAGCGAGGTGTCGATGCCGCGGACGCGGTAGTACCAGGTGCCGGCGTCCGTCCGGCCGAGCGGGAGGGTGAGCGCCGTCGCCGGGGTCGAGACCCGCTTGGCGATCCGCCACGGGTAGGCCGTGCGGGACAGCTCGACCTGGTAGCTCGTCGCGTCCATGGCGGGCTCCCAGGCGACGACGGGGGAGGTGTAGACGGTGGTGCGGCCGCTGACGGCGGCCACCAGGCGCCCCGTGGGTGCGACTCCCGAGACGAACGGCTTGCCCGCCGAGGTGACAACTGGGCGCGAGACCTTGCCGAAGCTCATCACGTTCCCGGCCTCGCACGCGTCCTGCGGCACCTCGTCGTCCTCGTAGGTGACGGCCGATCCGTCGGATGTTCCGGTTCCCGTGTCGGCGTTCGCCGTGGTGGTGGCCTGGGTCGCCGTTATCGTCACCGGCACGACCGTCCAGTAGTAGCGCCCGCTCGGCCAGCCGCTGTCGCGCAGATCGACCTGCGCCACGGCGGTCGTCGCGCTGCTGCTCCCGCCGCTGGACGACGACGACGAAGACGACGCGGCCGCACCCCCGGCTTCGGCAGGGGTGACCGGGTCGCCGGTCGCGTCGACGGCAGTCCCCTCTGAGCCCGGCGCGAGCAGGGTGTCGGCCTGGGTCGCCTTCGTGATCGCCGCGGTGGTCGCGGGGAGGGCGAGCGTCCCGTCGGTGATCCGCGGCGCGAACGCCGGCGAGCCGACGATCGAACCGGCGAAGACCTGGTTCACGCAGTGGTTGTCGGTGAAGATGTAGACGCGGTAGAGCGGCGAGCCGGCGTCGACGCCGCCACTCGTGTCGGGGGCGCTCGGCGCCCACGCGAACGCCGGCGTGAGAGCGAACGGCTTGGCGGCTTTGTGGATCGCCCAGGTATCCGAGATGGTGTCGCTTGGCGAGAGCGGCTGCGTGGCCTGCGGTGTGTTCACGGTCGTGAAGACGGGGCTCCAGGGGCCGTAGGAGACGGCCGGGATCTCGTTCGTCGTCGGGCGCGTCGAGCTCACGTCGCGGATCGCCCGCACCCGCCAATGGATCGTCAGCGAGGAGCCGTAGGCCGAGTGGAGCGTGAAGAACTCGCGCTCGTCGGCGACGTTCGTGGTGGTCTCGAAGCTGCGTGACGGCTTGATGTCGGTGTAGACGACCTGGTAGGCGGTCGCCCCTTCGGTCGGCTTCCAGCGGATCAGGCCCTCGGGTGCCGGGAGCTGGGAGGGGACGTCCTGGTCGAGCCAGCGGAGGTTGAAGCCGAAGGGCGCGCTCCAGCGGGTGGCGGCGGAGCCGTCGGACGAGACCCAGCGCACGTGTGCCCAGAGCGCGTACGGGCTGCCGGTCATCCACGGCAGCTGTCGGGCGATCGTCTCGGCCGGGATCGGAACGTCGGTGTCCTTGAAGACGACCGTCGCGTCCTCGAACGTGCGTGAGGTCGCGAGCTCGAACTGGTAGTGCCCACCCGTGTCGGGTGCGGGTGTCCAGGCAAACGACGGGGTGCGTGGATAGAGGTGCGACACCGGCTCGTCGGCGCGGAGCAGGAACGCGTGGAGGTGCGAGGGGACGCCCTGGGCGACGGCGTTGTGGGCGATACCGGCAGGAGTCAGCACGAGCGCCGCGAGGGCGAGGGCGGCGAGGGTGCGCAGGGCCATCAGGCCCTATGTCGGCAGGCTCCGGTCAGGCCTTGAGCGCCCGTTCGAGGGCTCGTGCCGCACCGAGCACGAGCCCGTCGGCGCCAGGGCGCCCGACGAGCTGGAGCGAGGCAGGCTGTCCGTTCTCCGCCGGGCCGCACGGGAGCGCGAGCGCAGGCCAGCCGAGGAGGTTGAACGGGTAGGTGAAGCGGACGAAGCCCTCGCGCACCTCGAGCTCGTCGACGTCGGCCGGTGGCGCGACGAAGGCGAGCGTGGGCGTGACGAGCAGGTCGAGCCCGTCGAGGGCGGCGAGCGCCTCGGCGCGGTAGGCCTCGCGCTCGGCCGCGGCGGCCGTTGCCTCGGCGTCGGTGATCTCGAAGCAGCGCTCGAGCTTCGGGCGGATGTTGTCGCCGTAGAGCTCGGGGGACTCCGCGTAGAGGTCGCGGTGGATCGCCGCGACCTCGTGCATGAAGAGCGTGTAGTCCACCACCGAGGGGAACGCGAGCGGCCGCACCTCGCCGAAGCGCGCCGCGGCGGCTTCGACCTGCTGCCGCACCAGTGGGGCGGCGGGCTCCGTCCAGGCGATCCCGATCGTGAGGTCGCCCAGCGCGACGTCCTCGACGGCGACGCTCGGCGCGAGGGCCGCCATTAGCTCGATGCAGCCCGCGACGTCGCGGGCCATCGGCCCGGCGTGGTCGTAGCTCGGAGCGAGCGGAAAGACGCCGTCGGTGGAGACGAGGCCGTACGTCGGCTTGTGGCCGACGATCCCGCAGCAGGCGGCCGGGATCCGGATCGACCCGCCGGAGTCCGTCCCGAGGGCAGCGTCGGCGAGCCCGAGGACGAGCGCGGCCGCCGAGCCGCCGCTCGAGCCACCCGAGGTGTGTCCAGGGGCGGCGGGGTTCGGGACGGTGCCGTAGTGGAGGTTCTGGGAGGTGATCCCGTAGGCGAACTCGTGCAGGTTCGTCTTGCCGACGTCGACGTACCCGGCGGCCTCGGCCAGCAGCACGGCTGCGGCGCTCTCGGTGGGCACGTGCTCGGCGAAGACGGCCGAGCCGTAGGTCGTGCGGATGCCGGCAGTGTCGAAGAGATCCTTGACCGCGAGGCGGATCCCCGCTTTCGGGGAGTCGAGCTCGGTGATGAAGACGCCGGGCGGCGCCGCGGTCAGATCAGCCACAGATAGACGAACGCGATCCCGAACGTGCCGCCGAAGAGCAGCAGGAAGAGCACGGTGAGTCCCCAGGCCCAGCGGGCGTTGCGGCGGTTCAGTTCGGGGCTCGGCCCGATCGCGTCGTAGAGATTCTCGGACGGGTCGGCCACTAGATGGCGCTGTCCAGCGCCATGGCGACGAAGAGCAAGGCGAGGTAGATCATCGAGTAGTGGAAGAGGCGCACTGCCTGGGGCCGCTCGGTGGTGCGCCAGAGGGCGTACGCGTACCAGGCGAAGACGAGGCCCAGGAGCAGCGCCGCGACGCCGTAGACGAGCCCGAAGACGCCCCAGGCGAC
>CAIYXH010000036.1 GCA_903930195.1 uncultured Actinomycetes bacterium
GGCCCGGCCTCGACCTAGCCGATCCTGCCCTGACCATGGCCGACGCCTGCGCGAAGGTCGCGCGCGCCGCCAGCGAGCAGGACGTCTACGAGCACCTCGTCGGCGCCGCGCTCGAGCTCGTCTTCGCCGAAGCGGCGTTCGTCTCGGTCGACCTTGGCGACGGCTACCTGCGCCCGCTCGCAGCGACGGTGGAAGAGCTGCCGGCGCTCGCGGAGCACGATGCCTCCCTGATCCGCTCCACGCTTGCAAGCGGCGACTGCCTCACGGCCGAGGGTCGTGTGGGCTGGGCGCCCGAGAGCTACCGCAGCCGGCTGCCGGAGGGCGCCGTCGCGGCGATCCCGGGTGGCGGCAAGCCCTTTCTCGCACTCGTCCTCGTCCGCGAGGACACCGCTCCCTTTGTCGCGGCCGAGCTCGGCCGCCTCCAGGCACTCGTCCGTGTCGCCGTCGCGACCCTGGGGCTGCACGACGCCTACGCGAGCCGCAGCCGCCGCACGAGCTTCGCCGCGCTGGGGGCCGCATGATCGCCACCGACACCTCGCGGATCCTGATCGCGGAGGACGAGACGATCATCCGCCTCGACCTGCGCGCCCTGCTCGAGGGGCACGGCTTCGAGGTCGCGGGCGAGGCCCGGGACCTCGAAGCCGTCGAGCTGGCCGAGTCGCTCGACCCGGACGTGATCGTGATGGACATCAAGATGCCGCGCCTCGACGGGATCGAGGCCGCGAAGCGGATCCTCGCAACCCGCGCCGTGCCGATCGTGATGCTGACGGCGTTCGGGCAGGACGAGCTCGTCGCCCGCGCGGTCGACACCGGCGTCTTCGGCTATCTCGCGAAGCCGTTCCGGGAGCAGGACGTGATCCCGGCCGTGCGGGCCGCGCAAGCGCGGCACGCGGAGTTCGCGGAGCTCAAGCTCCAGACCAAGTCGCTCGTCGAGGCGCTCGAGGCGCGCAAGGCGATCGAGCGGGCGAAGGGGATTCTGATGGCGAAGGAGGGTCTCACCGAAGACGAGGCCTTCGCGCGCCTGCGGAGGGCGAGCCAGCGTTCCGGCCGCCCGATGAAGGTCATCGCCGACGCAGTGACGGCGACGCTCGGCTAGCTCTCCCGTGGGGGTGTGGGCAGACGACGTCGCCGTGACTGCGGAGGGCGATGACCGCAGACGATCAGGTCAGCAGTGCCAGGAGCTCGCTCAGGCGAGCTTCTGCGAGCGCGGTGGAGGTATCGGCGGCGCCGTAGTAGAGCCGCACGACGTCGCCGTCAAGCAGCCAGCCGCACGGGAAGACGACGTTGCCGACGTCACCCACGCGCTCGTAGGGCTCCTCCGGGCCGAAGACCCAGTCGTCGGTGCGGGCGAGCACCCGCTCCGGCTGCTCGAGCTCGAGCAGCGCGAGGCCGACGCGGTAGATCGAGCCTCCCGCCGTGTCGCGGACACCGTGGTAGGCGACGAGCCAGCCGGCGTCGGTCTCGAGCGGCGGTGGCCCGACGCCGATCTTCGCGCCGTCCCAGAAGCCGACCGGACGCGTCTCGAACAGGCGCTCATGCCGGCCCCAATGGACGAGGTCGGGGCTGTGCGCCAGCCAGACGTCGACGCCGTAGCCCGACACCGGCCGGTGCAGCGCGACGTACGCGCCGCCGATGCGGCGCGGGAAGAGCGCGGCGTCCTTGTTCTCGGGCGGCAGCACGACGCCGTGCCGGGTGTAGGTGCGGAAGTCGCCCGTGGTCGCCAGGCAGACGAGCGGGCCGCCGGCGGAGTAGCCGGTGTAGAGGATCGCGAAGCCACCGTCCTCGAGCGGAGTGACCCGCGGATCCTCGAGACCGTAGAGCTCCTCGGGGCGGGCCGGATCGGGATGCAGGGCGCGGCTCGGATCGACCTGCCAACCGCCGGCTCCGTCGGCGCTCGTCGCAACGGCGAGGTGCGAGCGGCCGCTGCGATCCTCGACGCGCACGAGCAGCAGCGTCTCGCCGTCGAGGCGCGCGACACCCGGATTGAACGCCGTATTCGCTGCATACGGCAGGGTTTCCGCGGTGAAAATCGGGTTGTTCGGGTGGCGGGTAAAGAGCTTGTCGGTCACTTGTCTGGTTCTCCGTCCGAGATTCCCGCGAGGATACGGGCTCGGCACCGTGCCGCCGTCGTTTCATGAGCAGCATCCACGAGCATCCCGAAGGCGTGATCACACGCGACATCGCCGTCCGGCGTGTCGCCGATACACCCGTGATCGAGTTCGGCTCCGTGCCGGGGTACGGCCCGATCTTCAACGCGGGCGCCGTCTTCCACGACGGCCGCTTCCACCTCTTCTCGCGGGGCGTCCGCGACGGCTACTACCGCAACACGGGGCCGGGCGCGCGCTTCCTCGACTACGTCTCGGACATCCTCGTCTTCACCTCCGAGGACGGCAGGAGCTACGACTTCCAGCAGGTGCTCGGTGAGGCCTCCCCGGACGGCGTCAACTGCTACGAGGATCCGCGCGTGCATCTCGTCCACTCGGAGGGCCGCGACCGCTGGCTGATGACGTACACGAACCTGCCGGATCCCTCGACCGGCAAGTACTGGCGGATCGGCGTCGACGAGCTCGCCTACGCCGACGGCCGCTTCTCGATCGACGGCGTGCACAGCCGGGTCGTCGGCCCGGAGGGCGAGCCCGACAAGGACGGCATCGTCTTCAACATGCGCGACGGCCGCGTGGCGCTCATCCACCGGATCTATCCCAACATGCAGATCGCGCTGTTCGACACGGTCGACGAGTTCCTCGATCCGCCGGCCGGCTACTGGGACACGCATCTCGCCGAGCTCGACCGCCATGTGATCATCGAGCCGGCTCCCGACTCGCTGGGGGTGGGTGCCGGAGCGCCGCCGCTCGAGACGGACGACGGGCTGCTCCTCATCTACCACGAGCGCGGCGGCGACACCCACTACACGACGAAGGTGGCGCTGCTCGACGACGAAACCGGCCACGTGAAGGCGCGCTTGACGACGCCGATCATGCGGCCCCAGCTCGAGTGGGAGCGGATCGGTGACGTCGACAACGTCGTCTTCGTCCAGGGCGCTGTCCCGCTGGCGAATGGCGACATCTACCTGACCTACGGTGCGGCAGACCGCTGCATCGGGGCGGCGACCGTCTCCACCGAGGAGCTGCTCAGGGCGCTCCGCGCCGGCGACTGAAACGCCCGGGCGCGCTGCAGCGCGGCCAGCCCGGCGATCGTCGACTCCGCACCCTGGTTCTCGTTGCGCCCGTGGGCGGTGAGCCCGTCGCAGGTCCCGCCCGTCTCCGGGTCGTAGAGCTGGAGCTCGCGGTCGTTGTGCCCGAGGAACCAGGCGACGGCGTCGAGCCCGAGCTCGCGCCAGTGCTCCTCCCCGGTCGCGGCGTACGCGACGGCGCAGGCGTCGGCCGTGGCGGCGGCCTCGAGCGGCTGCTGGTCGAACGCCGGCTTCGGCTCGCCGAGCGCCCAGCCGCCGGTCGCGGCGAAGCTGAAGCGGTCGCCGGGGTGCTCGATGCCGACGAGCCACGTGAGCAGGTGGAGGCCTTCGGCCACGAGCTCGGGGCGGCCGAGCTCGATCCCGGCCGCGATCCGCGCCTCGGGAAGCCGCGCGTTGTCGTAGGCGAGCCGATCCTCGGGCCACGGCCAGGCGTCGCCGGCGCGCGGAGCGCCGAGCCGGGAGCTCGCCCGTTCGAGCAACGTGCGCGCGCCGGCGTTGTCCGGGTGCGCCCAGAGCACCTCGGCCGCGCCGATGGCGGCCCACGCGTTCGCGCGAGGCGACGGCGAGTCGAAGCCCGCGGCACGCTCGATCAGCAGCAGCGCCCGGTCGGAGCGGGGATCCCCGGCCCGCACGGACGCACCGAGCCCGAAGAGCGCCCGGCCGTTCGCGTCGTCGGAGTCGTCGAGGTCCTTCCACGAGCCGTCGACCGCCCGCCGGTTGCGGAACCGGCCGTTCGGGCGCTGGCTCTCCTCGAGATAGCGGAGGCAGGTCTCGGTGAGCGTCTCGATCGCGGGCGTCCGGTCGTCCTCGCGGCTGAGCACGGAGAGCGCCCGGCCGACGTCGTCGGCGCAGTAGCCGTGGTCGAGGCGGGGAGTTGCGTACTGCGCGTGTTCGAAGATGCCGGTCTCGTCGCCGAGCGCGAGGAGATGGGCGAAGTTCGGTGCCGGAAACGTCAGCGAGTCGCCTGCGTGCGCGCTGCCGGGACGAGCTGTGCTGCGAGCTCGCGGTACTCCCGGCCGACGTTCTCCCAGAAGAGGGTCGGGGCCTTGTGGCGGGCGGCGGTGGCAGCCTCGGCCGCGCGAACCGGATCGCTGAGCAGCGTGCGGAGCGCACCGGCCATCGCGTCCGGGTCCTCGTGCGGAACGACGATTCCGGCGCCGTCGGCCAGCAGCTCGATCGCCTGCGGGAATGCCGTCGAGACGACCGGCTTGCCCGAGGCGATTGCCTCGACGAGCACTCCCGACACGACCTGGTCGCGCGAGAGATAGGGCAGGAGGACGATGTCGGCCTCGCGCACCTCCGCCA
>CAIYXH010000037.1 GCA_903930195.1 uncultured Actinomycetes bacterium
CGACCGTGAGGATCGCCGTCTGCCGGCCCCAGGTGCCGTTTGCCTACGGCGGGGCCGAGCTGGTCGCCGACCAGCTCGTCGACGAGCTCCGGGTGCGCGGGCACGAGGCCGATCTCGTCGCGATCCCGTTCAAGTGGTACCCGGATGCGCGCGTCCTCGATCAGGCGCTCCTCTGGTGGCTGCTCGACCTGACGGAGTCCGACGGCCGTCCGATCGACCTCGTGATCGGGACGAAGTTCCCCTCGTACGGCATCCGGCACCCGAACAAGGTCGTCTGGCTCGTCCATCAGTTCCGGCAGGCCTACGACTTCGACCGCACCGCCTTCGGCCAGTTCTCGGAGTCGGCCGAGGATCGCGCGACGAAGCAGGCCGTCGAGCGGTTCGACCAGGCCTCGCTCCGCGAGGCGCGGAAGATCTTCACGATCTCGGGGAACGTCGCCGGTCGCCTCGAGCGGTACTCCGGGCTCGACGCCACGGTGCTGCCGCCGCCGACCCAGAAGCTGGCCTTCCGCACCGAAGCCTACGAGGAGTTCATCCTCTCGGTCAATCGTCTCGACCGTGCCAAGCGGATCGACCTGCTGATCGACGCGGCGAAGCACGACGCGTCGCTGCAGATCGTGATCGCGGGCGACGGCGGCGATCGCGAGCGGCTCGAGGCGCTCGCCGCACCGCTCGGCCCGCGCTGCACGTTCGAGGGGCGTGTCGACGTCGACCGCCTCGCCGAGCTCTACGCCCGCTGCCGCGCCGTCTTCTACGCGCCCGTCGACGAGGACTACGGGATCGTCCCCTACGAGGCCTTCCTCTCGGCGAAGCCGGTCGTGACGACGACGGACGCGGGCGGCCCCCTCGAGATCGTCCACGACCGCAAGACCGGCCTCGTGGTCGCACCGGAGCCCGCCGAGATTGCGCACGCGTGCGCCTCTCTCGTCGCGCAGCTCGACGACGCCAAGGCCTGGGGGGAGGCGGGGAAGGCGATCGCCGAGCGCGTGACCTGGGACGCGTGCATCGACGCGCTGCTCGCCGCGGGCGCATGAAGGTCGCGTTCTACTCCCCGCTACCGCCGTCCCGCTCCGGGATCGCGGACTACGCGGCGCTGCTCCTCCCGGCGCTGCGCTCCCGGGTCGACGAGGTCGTGGTGGCCGAACGCGGCAAGCGGGCTCCGCGGGCGGACGTCTCTCTCTTCCACATCGGCAACGAGCCCGAGGAGCACGGCTGGATCGTCGACGCCTTGCGCGAGCAGCGCGGTGTGGTCGTGCTGCACGAGGCGGTGCTGCACCACCTGATCGCAGGCATCACGATCGGGCGCGGCGACGGCCGGGGCTATCTGAACGCGATGGAGCGCGACTTCGGCGTGGCCGGACGGCTGCTCGGGCTCGGCGTGCTCGACAACCTGCTCCCGCTCCTCTGGGAGACCCAGCCCGAGCGCTTCCCGCTCACGGGGACGATTCTCGACCTCGCCGACGGGCTCGTCGTCCACTCGCGCTACGTCGAGACCGCTGCCCGCACCCTCGGGTACGACGGCCCGATCTGGCGGATCCCGCATCCGGCCTGGCCGCCGCACGAGGTCGTCCCTGCGGACGTGCACGGTGATCCGCTCATCGGCTGCTTCGGCTATCTCAACGTCAACAAGCGGATCCCGGCGCTCCTCGAAGGCTTCGCGCTCCTCCGAGAGCAGCGGCCGGGGGCCCGGCTCGCGTTGATCGGCTCTCCGGCGGAGCGGTTCGACCTCGCGAGCCGGCTCGAGCGGCTCGGGCTCGGCGAGGAGGCGATCCTCCGCGAGGAGTACGTGCCGGAGGAGCGGCTCTGGTCGCTGATGGCCGCCTGCGACGTCCTCGTCAACCTCCGCTCGCCGACGATGGGCGAGACGTCCGGCTCGGTGATCCGCGGCCTCGGGCTCGGCAAGCCGATGCTCGTCTCGGACGTCGGCTGGTTCTCGGAGCTGCCCGATGACGTCGCCTTGAAGATCCCGGTCGACGCCTACGAGGCGGCGACGATCGCTGCTGCGCTCGAGCTTGCTGCCGCGCGCGCGGGCGAGCTTGGTGCCGCCGCCCGGAGCTACGTCGCCGCCGAGCACGACCTCGGGCGCGTCGCCGACCGCTACGTGGCCGCGCTCGAGACTGCGGCTGCCGGAGACGCCGTTGCCGACCGCGTCCTCTGGCGCGTCGCCGAGGCCGCAGCCGAGGTGGGGATCGAGGACACGACCGAGCTCGCCCGGCAGGTGCGAGAGGCCGGCCTCGCGTGAGCCTCGCGCGGATCCGGCAGACGCCCGTCCCGTTCGCCCTCGCCGGCATCGTCGTCGTCTCGGCGGTCGTCTGGGCCACGATCGCCCAGGCGACGGTGGCGCCGTGGATCATGGTCGACGAGCTCACCTACTCCGAGCTCGCGAAGTCCTTCGCCGCCACGGGCCACTTCGCGATCCGGGGCCGCCCGAGCCACGCCTACGGGATCGTCTACCCGCTGGTGCTCGCACCTGCGTGGCGGGCGTTCTCGTCGATCCCGACGGTCTACGACGCGGCCCGTGTCCTGAACGCGATCGCCATGTCGCTGGCGGCGCTGCCCGCGTACGGCCTCGCCCGCCGCGTGGCCTCGACCGGCTGGTCGCTCGCCGTGGCGGCGCTCTCGGTCACGGTGCCCTCGATGCTCTACACGGGGACGCTGATGACGGAGAACGTCTTCTACCCCGTGTTCGTGCTCGTCACGTTCGCGCTCGTCGCAACGCTCGAGCGCCCGACGGCGACGCGCCAGGTCGGGCTGCTCCTGCTCTGCGGTCTCGCCTATGCGACCAGGCCCCAGGCGATCATCTTCGTCGCCGCGGCAGCAGGTGCGCCGGTGCTGCTCGTGCTGGTCGAGCGCGGGGGGCTGCGGGCGCTGCGGCCGTTCGCCGTGCTCTACGGAATCCTCGGCGCCGGCGTGGTGATCGCACTCGGGGGCACCGTCGCCCGGGGCGAGTCGCCACTTGCCCTGCTCGGCGCCTACCGGGCCGCCACGTCGAGCGACTACTCGGTCGGCGGCGTCCTGCACTACCTCCTCTACCACGTCGCCGAGCTCGATCTCTATCTGGGCGTGCTGCCCTTCGCGGCGCTCGTCGCGCTCTGGCTCTCGCCGCGTGCCGCCACACGGGGCGGGCGTGCGTTCGCGGTCGGCTCGTTCTCGGTGACGGTGCTGCTGCTCGTGGAGGTCGCTGCCTTCGCCTCGCAGCCGTCGGTCGCGCGGATCGAGGAGCGGACGATGTTCTACGTCGCCCCGCTCGCCTTCGCCGCCTTCGCAGCCCATGCGGAGACGCCGCGGCGGCGGCCCGTGCTCCTCGCCGCCGCTGCGCTTGCCGCAGTGCTGCCGGTCGCGATCCCCTACGGCCGGTTCGTCAGCCGCGTGGCCGTGTCGGATACGTTCGCGCTCCTGCCCTGGTGGTGGGTGAACGACCACGGGGTCTCGTTCGGCGCGATCCGCTTCCTCGCGCTCGGCGTCGGGCTCGTCTTCGCGGCGCTCTTCCTGCTCACGCCGCAACGGCTCGTCCCGGTGCTCGCCTGTGTGCTCGCGACCTACTTCGTGGTCACGACGTACGCCGTCGCCTCGGGCCGCCACGGGATCCACAAGACCGCGACGGACGACCTCGCCTCCGGCATCGGCAGCGCGCCGCGCAACTGGATCGACCGTGCGGTCGGGACGCACGCGTCCGTCGCGTTCCTCTGGTCGGGGCGGCCGAGCGACTACGTGATCTGGGAGAACGAGTTCTTCAACCGCAGTTTCGGCTCGATCTACGACGTCGGCAGCGAGCCGTCGCCGGGCCTCCTCGCCGAGACGGCTGCGACGGTCGGCGCCGGCGGTGGCCTGCAGACGGCGACCGGGCCGGTCGAGGCCGACTACGTGCTCACCGACGGCTTCCTCGACGTCGCCGGGACCGAGGTCGCCTCCGACCCGGCTCTTGCCCTTTACCTCTATCGCGTCGCAGGCCCCGTTCGCGTCGTCACGGCGGTGCGCGGCATCTACCCGAACGGCACCTGGTCGTCGGGCCGCGTGACCTACACCCGCACCGGGTGCAGCGGCGGCACGCTCGGCGTCGTCCTGCACAGCGACCCGACCCTCTTCCCGGAGGCGCAGACGGTCGTCGCGCGGATCGGGGGCAAGGAGGTCGGGCATGTGAGCTACGGGCCGACCGACGAGCCGACGCTCACCGTGCCGCTCCACGCCGTCGGCGGGACGTGCACCGTCGTCTACGACGTCGCGCACACCGTCGTCCCCGGGAACGCCGACCTGCGGCGGCTCGGGACGCACGTCCTCAACTTCGTCTACGCGCCGTGAGGATCGCCTTCGACGTCAGCCCCTTGTCGCACGAGCGGACGGGCGTGAACAACTACATCCGCGGCTCGCTCGCAGGCCTCGCCGCAGCCGCGCAGGCAGCCGGTGACGAGGTCGTCGCCTTCGCACCCACCTCGCCCGAGGGGCGGCGCGTGATCCCCGAGGCGCTCGAGGGGATCCCGGTCGAGCTGCGGCTCGTGACGCTCTACGGCGCCCACGGCTGGCGAACGACGTGGTCGCGGCTCGGCTGGCCGCCTGCGGAGCGCTGGCTCGGCCCGTTCGACGTCCTCCACTTCACCGACTGGATGTATCCGCCGCAGCGCGCCGGCCTCCGGGCGACGACGATCCACGACCTGGTGCCGCTGCACTTCCCCCGGTGGGTCACCCGGCGTACCCGGGCGATGCACAGCCGCAAGTACCGGAACGCCGCCCGCACCTGCGACGTCCTCTTCGCGAACTCGGCGTTCACGGCCGACGACACCGCGGCCACGCTCGAGGTTCCGCGCGAGCGCATCGTCGTCGCCCATCCGGGAATCGGCGAGGAGTTCGTGGCCGTGGGGCCGGCGGCCGATCTCGGGGCTCCCTATCTGCTGACCGTGGCGACGCTCGAGCCGCGGAAGAACCTCGGTGTGCTCGTCGAGGCCCTGACGCTGCTCGGCGACATGGGCCTGCGGCTCGCGGTCGTCGGCGGCGAGGGTTGGGGCGAGCAGCCGGCGCTCGACCGCGCGGGCGTGATCCGCCTCGGCCGCGTCGACGATGCCGAGCTGGCCCGGCTCTACCGCGGGGCATCGGCCGTGGTCTATCCCTCGCGGTTCGAGGGCTTCGGGATGCCGATCACCGAGGCGATGGCCTCCGGGGCGCCGGTCGTCGCGTCGTCGCATCCGTCGCTCGACGAAGCCTGCGGGCCGGCCGCGCTCCGCGCCGACCCGGAGAGCCCCGAGGCCTGGGTGGTGGCGATCGGCGAGGCGCTCTCACGGACAGAGGAGCTGACGGCGCTCGGCTTCCGCCACGCGGCCACGTTCTCGTGGGCGCGCACGGGCGAACGCTTCCTGGAGGGCTACAAGCAATTCGCGTAGCGCTCGACACGACGCCGCTCCTGCAGACCCGCGCCGGGACGGCGCGGTATGTCCGCGGCCTGCTCGGGCATCTCGACGTGCCGGTCGAGCAGGTGTCCTTCCCGGCCACGTCGCGCCTGCGGACCGTCGCGGCTGACACGCTCTGGTACCCCCGGCTCCGCCCGCGGGGTGTCGACCTGCTCCACTGTCCGACCTTCCGCGGCCCGTTCGCGTCGAAGGTGCCGCTCGTCGTGACGGTGCACGATCTCGCAGTCCTGCGTCATCCCGCGTGGTTCAACGGCTGGACCCGCCGCTACTCCCGGCTTGCCGTTCCGCGGGTCGTGGCGTCGGCGAGTCGCATCCTCGCGGTCTCCGCCTTCACCGCCAGGGAGCTCGTCGAGCTCCTCGCGGTCCCGGAGGAGCGGATCCGCGTCGTGCCGAACGCCGTCGAGGACGTGTTCGGTCCGGACGGCGCCGCGGCGGAGGGCGACTACGCGCTCGCTGTCGGGACGCTCGAGCCGCGCAAGAACCTCGAGCGGATCGCTGCTGCGGTCGACGGCGAGCTACGGGTCGTGGGCGCGCGCGGGTGGGGCGGCGTGACGCCGCCCGCGAACGTCACCTGGCTGGGAGAGGTCGACGACGCGGAGCTCGCCCGGCTCTACCGCGGTGCCCGCTGCCTCGTCTACGCCTCGCTCTACGAGGGGTACGGCATCCCGGTGGCCGAGGCGCTCGCCTGCGGCTGCCCGGTCGTCACGAGCCGCGGAAGCGCGATGGAGGAGGTGGCCGGTGACGCGGCGGTCTACGTCGACCCGTTCGACGTCGCCTCGATCCGTGAGGGCATCGAGCGGGTGCAGCCGGTCGAGCCGCGGCGGCCCGCAGGGTGGCACGAGGTCGCCGCGCGGACGCAGGCGGTCTACGAGGAGCTCGTCGCGTGATCGTGATCGACGCCGACGTGCTCGGACGCCAGCGGACGGGCGACGAGACCTACGTGACGAACCTGCTGCGCGAGCTCCCGGCCGTTGCGACCGATCTCCGCTTCGGCGCGGTCACGCGCTTCCCGGAGCTCGTCCCCGATGGGGTCGAGCCGATCCTGCTCGGAGCGGGCTCGCAGGAGCTGCGCATGGCCTGGACGCTGCCGCGGCTCCTCCGGCGGCTCGAGCCCGAGCTCGCGCACTTTCAACACGCGTTGCCCCTCGGGTACAGGGGTCGGTCCGTCGTGACGATCCACGACCTCTCGTTCGAGCGCGAGCCCGAGACCATGGGGCTGCTCGACCGGCTCACCTTCAAGGCGGTGGTTCCACGCGCCGCCAAGCGGGCCGATGGGGTGGTCACGGTCTCCGAGCGGACGCAGCGCGACATCGTCGAGCTCTACGGCGTTCCGGCAGAGCGGATCGCGGTGACGCCGAACGGCGTCGACCCGGCCTTCGCGCCAGGGGGGACGCACGACCGTCACGTGCTCTTCGTCGGTGCGATCCAGAGCCGAAAGAACCCGCTGGCCGCGCTCGCGGCGGCGAAGGCAGTCGAGCTGCCACTCGTCGTCGTCGGGCCCGAGCGCGAGCCCGAGCTTGCCGCAGCGCTGCGCGCGGGGGGTGCCGACTTGCGCGGCTACGTCGAGAAGGGCGAGCTCGCGGAGCTGTACCGCGAGGCTGCGCTGCTCGTGATGTCGTCGCGCTTCGAGGGCTTCGGCCTGCCGGTCGTCGAGGCGATGGCCTGCGGCACGCCCGTCGTCGCGGCCGACGAGCCGGCGCTGCGCGAGGTTGCGGGCGCTGCTGCGGTCTACGCGGTGGGCGACGACTTCCCCGCAGCCGCGCGCGACGCGCTCGCCCGCGCGGCCGAGCTCTCGCACGCCGGCATCGAACGCGCCGCCGGATTTTCCTGGGCCGAGACGGCACGCCGTACCGTCGCCGTGTACCGCGAGGTGCTCGCGCGGTGAGGGTCGCAGCCATCGTCGTCTCGCACGGTCATGCCGCCGAGCTGCGCGAGTCGCTGCCCGCGCTCGCGCCGCAGGTCGACGAGCTCGTGGTCGTCGCGAACATCCCCGGCTCGGTTCCCGAGGGAGTCGACGCGCTTGCGAATCGGCGTCCGCTCGGCTACTCGGCGAACCTCAACCGGGGCGCGTCGCGCACGACGGCGGAGCTCGTGCTGGCCGCGAACCCGGACGCCGTCCCGGAGCCGGGGGCGATCGCGGCGCTCCGGGCGTTCATGGAGGCGCATCCGCGATGTGGTGTCGCAGGGCCGCGCATGGTCTACCCCGACGGTTCGCCTCAGCCGTCGCGGCGACGCTTCCCGACGGTCGCCGGCACCGTCGTCCGTCGCACGCCGCTACGCAAGGTCGTCTCGCAGCGCCGGCACTTCCACCTCGACGAGGCTGTGCCGACGGTTCCGGTGCGCTGCGATTGGATGCTCGGCGGCTTCCTGCTCGTGCGCCGTGAGACGCTCGACGCGCTCGGGGGCTTCGACGAGGGCTTTCGGCTGTACGGCGAGGACATCGACTTCCAGTACCGCGCCATGCGTGCGGGCTGGGAGCGGTGGTACGTCCCGGCCGCGGTCGTCCGGCACGAGCACAAGGCCGAGACCGACACGCACTGGCTCACCCGGCGAACGCTCTGGCACTGGCGGGGGATCGCACGGTTCGTGCGCAAGCATCCGGAGACGCTCCGCGGAGGGCCTACTTCGACGGTGTGAAGCTGAACGCGACCTGCACGCCCAGCGTCCGCGGCTCGGACGCCGTCGGGGGAATCAGATCGGCGGGCGGCACATGCAGGATGAGGCGGAACGGCGCCGTGACCTTGATCGGAACGATCTGCTTCGTCCCGTTGTTCACGATGCGGTGGAGGTGGCGGGAGCCGCGTGGGGGAACGAGCTCGGGCTGCTGGTTCGCGTCGATCGCCACACCGCCGACGTCGATCTCGACGTGCGCGGCCGGGGCATTGCCGTTGTAGGCGAGCCGGCTCAGGGTGACGTACACGGTTCCGGTCTGCCCCGGGTGGAAGTAGGTGTAGGTCGACCAGCCTGACACCCAATCGTCGGAGTACACCGCCTGATCCTCGTCGAGCAGCCGCCAGGGTCCTTGCTTGCGGTAGAGGACGTAGCTGCTGTCCGGCGGGGAGTAGACCTTTGGCGCCTGGAGGGTGACGCCGTTGTCGGCGACCACGTAGTCGATCCCGTCTAGTTCCGAGAGGCGGCCCGTCCGGTCGAGGATGCTCGGCGTCTGGCTGGGGCCTGGGCCGTCCTGTGATGTCGAGCCGTCGAGGCTCTCCACGCGCTTGATCGTGCGGTTCCAGAACTCCGTCAACCAGATGCCGTTCGGGTCGCGAACGCCCTGGCCGAGATACGCGGCCGGCTTGCCGTGATCGCGCACGTCCACCCAGTCGAGGGGGTGGACGAGGTTGGTCCTGAAGGCGTTCGCGAGCTTGTCGACGCCGCGTGAGGTGTTGATCTCGGCCGTCAGCATCCAGGCGAGCCCGACGAGGACGCAGAGCACGGCGATCCCGCGGGTGCGGCGGACGACGAGCAGCGCGACGCTCAACGCGGTCACCGCGACGGTGAACACGCGGATTTCGCCGATCGAGAAGTGTGCGTCCTGGGCGAGGAGCGTCGGGATGCTCAGCCCGGGCGACTCGAAGTACGGCGTGCCGAGCTGCGGATAGGGCTTGAAGACGAAGACGACGAGCACGAGCGCGGTGGCCGCAGCGATCGCTCCGGCGCTGAGGCGCTTCGACGCGAAGCAGAGCGCCGTGCCGGTGAGCAGGATCGGAGAGAGGTAGAAGAGGTTCCGCTCCTCCCAAAGCGTGCTGAACACCGTCGAGAGGTACGCGGACTTGACGGCGGTGTAGAGGCCGACGCAGACGATCGTGGCGCCTGCGTACGCCGCGAAGGCGCGGTAGACGGGCTCGCCACGGCGTTCGGGGATCCGGAGCGAGGCGAGGCCGCCGATCACGGGGAGGACGCCGAGGCCGATGAAGAACCCGATGGCCGCGCGGAGGCCCAGGTCGATCATCCGGTTCTTGTAGTGCTGGGTCGAGACCTGCCAGATCTCGATGTGCTGCAGGAAGAGGCGGTTGAAGAGGAAGAGCGCGCCGATGA
>CAIYXH010000038.1 GCA_903930195.1 uncultured Actinomycetes bacterium
GCCCGCCGCTTCGGCTGGGCCGACCGGGCGCCACTCCCGCGGGCGCAGACCGAAGGCGACTGGCTCGTCGGGACCGGCGTCGCCTCGTCGACGTACACCGCCAAGCGCCTGCCCTCACGCGCCTTCGCCCGCGTCGACCCGGACGGCACCTTCGTCGTCGGGATCGCCGCGGCCGACGTCGGCAACGGCTCGCGCACGATCGTCGCGCAGGTCGCGGCCGAGACGCTCGGCGTTCCGCTCGAGGCGGTGCGCGTCGAGCTCGGCGACTCGGCGCTTCCCGCCGCGCCGATCGCCGCGGGGTCGATGGGCACCGCCTCGTGGGGCTCCGCCGTCGCCGCCGCGTGCACGGCGTTGCAGGAGCAGATCGACGCCGGTGCCACCGAGCCGCGGGTCGAGATCGACACCGCCGCCTCCGTCGCCGCCGATCCGCCCTACGCGCGCCACGCCTTCGGGGCCCAGTTCGCCGAGGTGCGCGTGAACCGACGGACGGGCGAGATCCGCGTCTCGCGCCTCCTCGGCGTCTTCGGCGCCGGACGCATCCTCAACGAGCGCACCGCACGCTCGCAGCTCATCGGGGGCATGGTCATGGGGATCGCGATGACCCTGTTCGAGGAGAGCCTGATCGACCGTGAGTTCGGCGACTATGCGAACCACGACTTCGCCTCGTACCACGTCGCCACACACGCAGACGTCGAGTCGGTCGACGCGATCTGCCTCGACGAGGTCGATCCGTACGTGAATCCGATCGGGGTGAAAGGCGTCGGCGAGATTGGCATCGTCGGCACCGCGGCGGCAATCGGGAACGCCGTGCACCACGCGACCGGGATCCGCTTCCGCGACCTCCCGTTCCGCATCGACCGGGTGCTGCCGGCCCTCGATCCCCGCACGCCCTAGCTCCGCTCTCTCAGCGTTCTCTCAGGACGAATTCAGACTGGGTTCAGCCGCAGCAGTTGGACTGGGTACCTGCGCCCGCGCCGCGGCCGCACGACCCCATCAGACCAACAGAGACGGAGCCCATGTTCTTCACCTACATCCGCCGCGAGCTGCGGCGCCGGCTGAAGCAGTCGGTCGTGATCGCGGCCGGTCTCGCAGTCGGCATCGCGCTCGTGATCACCGTGTCGTCGGCGTCCGCCGGCGTCAAGAGCGCCCAGGGCCAGGTGCTGCAGTCGCTCTACGGCGTCGGTACCGACATGACCGTGACCAAGACCGCGACCTCCGGAACCGGCGGCAGGCCGCCCCAACGCTTCCGCTTCGGCTCGGGTGGCACCTCGTCGAGCGGAACCCGCAGCGTCTCGCGCAACAACCTGCGCGTCACGCCCGGTACGACGACGCTCGCCGACGACGCCGTCGCGAAGGTCTCGGCTGTCGACGGCGTCTCCGCCGCGAGCGGCGCGCTCGTGCTGACCGACACCTCGTTCTCCGGGTCGTTCCCGACCGGCGGGGCCGGCGGCTTCGGCCGCGGTGGATCCACGAGCAGCTCCTCCTCGTCGAGCAGCGGGCCCTCGTTCAGCGTCGACTCGTTCACCGTCGACGGCATCGCGGTGAACGCGACGGTCGGCCCGGTGTCGTCGTCCGACATCACCTCGGGCTCGTTCTTCACCGCGAGCGACACCTCGGCGAAGGTCGCCGTCCTCAGCTCGTCGTACGCCGCGTCGAAGAGCCTGAAGGTCGGCTCGACGCTCAAGGTCGGTACCGCGACCGTCAAGGTCATCGGCATCGCCAAGCTCGCGAGCGGCTCCGCCGACGTCTTCGTCCCGCTCCAGACGGCCCAGACGATCGCCGGGCTCAAGAACAAGGTCTCGACGATCTTCGTCTCCGCCTCCAGCGCGACGAAGGTCTCGACGGTCGCCACTGCGGTCAAGACGGCGCTGCCCTCGGCCACGGTCTCGACCTCGGCCGACCTCGCGAACGAGATCAGCGGGGCTCTCTCGAGCGCCTCGACGCTCGCCAACAGCCTCGGCAAGTGGCTGTCGGTCGCCGCCCTCGCGGTGGCGTTCATCCTCGCCGGCCTGCTGATGATGGCGGCCGTCTCACGGCGGGTGCGTGAGTTCGGGACGCTGAAGGCAATCGGCTGGCGGACACACCGGATCGTCGCCCAGGTGATGGGCGAGGGCATCGCACTCGGCATCGCCGGCGGCATCGTCGGGATCCTGCTCGGGATCGCCGGCGCCGAGACGATTACCGCGATCGCACCGTCGCTCAAGGCGAGCGTCGGCGCGGTCTCGACAACCGCGAGCTCGAGCGGCCGCACCTTCAACGGTGGCGGCGGCTTCTCGGGTGGCGGCGGCTTCGGCGGTGGTGGCGGCGGCTTCCCCGGCCGCAACACGGCCGACTCCGTGCTCGTGCACCTGAGCGCGCCGTTGCAGAGCGGGACGATCTTGATCGCCCTGCTCCTCGCCGTCGCGGGCGGGCTCGTGGCAGGTGGCTTCGGTGCCTGGCGCGCCGCACGCCTCCGTCCGGCTGCCGCCCTGAGGGCCGTCCAGTGACGAGCGTCGAGTCACTCCCCACTCCCGACCGAAACGGAGACCGTCCCATGTACGAGCTGACCGACGTCCACAAGCGGTTCGACCGCCGCGGCGTCGCGGTCAACGCCCTCGACGGCGTCGACCTGAGCATCACCGCGGGCGAGTTCCTGGCGATCCAGGGCCCGACCGGCCAGGGCAAGTCGACCCTGCTCGTGCTCCTCGGGGGGCTCGACCGGGCCACGTCCGGAAAGGTGATCTTCGAGGGCCGCGACCTTGCGACGCTGCCGGAGCGTGATCTCGCCGCACTTCGGGCGGACGCGTTCGGGTTCGTCTTCCAGACGTTCAACCTGATCCCGACGCTCACGGCCCAGGAGAACGTCGAGACGGCGCTCGTCGCGACCGGCGCACCGGGAGCAGAGCGGAAGAAGCTCTCGCTGGCGGCGCTCGAGGAGCTCGGCCTCGGCGACCGCGCCTCGCATCTGCCGTCCGAGCTCTCGGGCGGACAGCAGCAGCGCGTGGCGATCGCCCGCGCCCTCGTGAAGAACCCGCGGGTCATCCTCGCCGACGAGCCGACCGGCA
>CAIYXH010000039.1 GCA_903930195.1 uncultured Actinomycetes bacterium
ATCATCCGAGCGCTGCAGGCCCAAGGCACCGCAATCATCTTCATCAGCCACAAGCTGAACGAGGTTCTCGAGATCGCCGACCGGATCACCGTGCTCCGCCGCGGCAAGACGATCGAGACCGTCACGACCGTCGGCGCGACCGAGGCGTCGCTCGCGCGCGCGATGGTCGGCCGCGACGTCCTGCTGCGCGTCGAGAAGGACGTCGCGACGCCGGGCGAGACCATGCTCGAGGTCGAGGATCTCCACGTGCGCGACGATCGCGGCATCGAGAAGGTCAACGGCGTCTCGTTCTCGGTTCGCGCCGGCGAGATCGTCGGGATCGCCGGCGTCGACGGCAACGGTCAGAGCGAGCTGATCGAAGCCATCACCGGCCTTCGGCACGCCGACAGCGGCCGGATCTGCGTCGCAGGCGAGGATCACAAGCACGCCTCCGCCCGGCGCATGCTCGATGCCGGCGTCGGCCACATCCCCGAGGATCGCCAGCGCCGTGGCCTCGTCCTCGAGTTCTCGATCGCCGAGAACATCGCCCTCCACGACTACGCCGAGCCGCCCGATGCGAGGTGGGGCTGGCTCTCGCCGAAGGGCCTGCTCGCGAAGGCAGCCCGGCTGATCGCCGAGTTCGATGTGCGCGGCGGCGGCCCGTCGACGCGGGCGGGCGGTCTGTCCGGCGGCAACCAGCAGAAGGTCGTCGCCGCCCGTGAGATCTCCCGCGACCCCAAGGTGCTCGTTGCCGCACAGCCGACGCGTGGCATCGACGTGGGCGCGATCGAGTACCTCCACCGCCGCCTCGTCGCCGAACGCGACCGAGGCCGGGCGATCCTGCTCGTCTCGCTCGAGCTCGAGGAGATTCTCTCGCTCTCCGACCGGATCATCGTCCTGTTCGAAGGCACGATCGCGGGCGAGCACACGGGTGAGGTCTCGGCCGAGGCGATCGGCCTGGAGATGCTCGGCGGCGTGGAGAAGACGGCGGCATGAGCGACGGAGCCATGAACGACCCGGGCCCTTCGCCCTCGCCGGAGCAGGCTGCGGCAACCGGCACGCTCGCGGCCCGCCTCGCGCTCAAGCAGCGCGCCGGGGGCATCCTCGTCCCGGTCGCGACCGTCGTCGTCGCGTTCCTGCTCAGCGGCCTCGTGGTGCTTGCAACGGGGCACAACCCGCTGCTCGCCTACCGCGACATCTTCGACGGCGCAGGGCTCAACTGGATCTTTCACCCGACCACGAACATCGCGAACACCGCGGCGTACAACCTCTCGCAGACCCTGCTCCAGACGACGACGTTGATCCTCTGCGGGCTCGCAGTCGCGTTCGCCTTCCGCTGCGGCATGTTCAACATCGGCGGCCAGGGCCAGTACTTCGTCGGCTTCTTCGTCGCGAGCTGGCTCGGCGCGGACTTCTCCGGGATGAGCCGGCTCCCGCACGTCCTGATCGCGATCGGCGGCGCGGCGCTCGCAGGGGCGATCTGGGCCGGGATCGCGGGCGTCCTCAAGGCCACCGTGGGCGCGCACGAGGTGATCTCGACGATCATGCTCAACTGGATCGCGATCTGGATCGGCGAGTGGCTCGTGGCCGACGGCGGACCGCTCCAGGATCCGTCGCAGCCGTTCAACCCGAGCTCGAAGGCCATCGCGACGAGTGCACAGCTGCCGGTCTTCTGGGGCTCCCAGCAGCTCCAGGGGCTCGACATCGGCTTCTTCGTCGCGATCGCGGCGCTCGTCGTCTTCTGGATCGTGATCAACCGGACGACCGTCGGCTACGAGGTCCGGGCCGTCGGCTTCAATCCCGAGGCGGCCGCGTACGGCGGCATCAACGTGCGCAAGAACATCGTCCGCGCCATGGCGATCTCCGGTGCGTTCGCCGGCCTCGCGGGCGGCCTCGACATGCTCGGCTACCTCTACCAATTCAGCCAGAACGACATCCCGGTGAGCCAGGTCGGCTTCCTCGGGATCGCCGTCGCGCTGCTCGGGCGCAACTCCGCCCTCGGCGTCATGTTCGGCGCGCTGCTCTTCGGGGCGCTGCTCTTCGGGACGACCCACGGCCTCACCTCGAGCGTGATCCAGCCGGAGCTCGCCGGGAACCTGACCTACATCATCCAGGGCCTGATCGTGCTCTTCGTCGGCGCCGACGTGCTGATCCTCTACGTCTGGAACGCTCGGCGGAAGCTCCGGCCCGGCCGTTCGGCGAAGACGGCGGAGGTGGCGGGATGAGCGCCAGCTGGGTCGGCAACCTCGACAATCCGGTCAGCGCGCGGCTGCGCGACCCGAAGTTCTCGGGGTGGACAGGCGTCTTCCTCGGCGCATTCGCGGCGTTCCTCGCGATCCCGCCGATCGAGGCGCGCACGGTGGTCTGGCCGATCCTCGTCGGCGTCGTCGCCGCGGTGCTCGGCATCTGGACGGTCGCCCGCGGGGAGCGGCATCTCGGCTGGGGCGCGGTCGCGGCCGGTGTCATCGGCATCGGCCTCGGCATCCTCGCCACGCGCTCGGGCACGACGAACCTCGGCAACGTCTTCGACGCGACGCTTGTCGCGCAGACGTTCGGGCTCGCGACGCCGCTCGTCTTCGGGGCGATTGCCGGAATGGTCTCCGAGCGCAGCGGCGTGATCAACGTCGGGCTGGAGGGAATGATGCTGATGGGCGCCTTCTGGGGCGTCTACGGCGCCGACAAGGGCGGGACGTGGGTTGTCGGGCTGCTCGTCGGCGCCGCCGTCGGCGGCGTCATGGCCCTCGTCTACGCCGTCTTCGCGATCCACCTGCGTGCCGACCAGATCGTCGGCGGCACCGCCGTCAACTTCCTCGCGCTGGGGATCACGGGGTACTTCTTCGTCCAGCTCTACCACAACGAGCCCGTTCCGAGCGGCGTCTCGCTGCTCCCGAACGTCCACATCCCGGGCCTGAGCGGTCTCGCCTTCTTCGGCCCCGCGATCGGCGACCTGAGCCTCCTCACCTGGGCCGGGTTCGCGCTCGTGATCGTCTCGTTCGTCGTCCTCTTCAAGACGCCGCTCGGACTGCGGATCAGGGCCTGTGGCGAGCACCCGCGTGCCGCCGACACGGTCGGCATCAACGTCTACGCGATCCGGTACGGCTGCGTGGCAATGTCGGGGGTTCTCGCCGCAATCGGCGGCGTCTACCTCTCCGAGGGGCCGCAGGGGAACGGTACGTTCATCTTCGACATGACGAACGGACGCGGCTTCATCGCCCTCGCGGCAATGATCTTCGGTAACTGGCGGCCTGCCGGAGCTTTCGGCGCCGCCATCCTCTTCGGCTTCTCGAGCGCGTTGGCGCTGCGGCTGCAGATCTACTCTGCGTCGGCCGCGACCCTCTTCAACGTGCTCCCATACGTCTTGACGCTGATCGCCGTCGCCGGCGTGATCGGCCGGCCCACGGCTCCTGCAGCCGACGGACGCCCCTATGTCCGGCAGTAGGCCGACCCGCTTCGCGTTCGTCCTCGGGACGCTCGCGATCCTCGCGATTCCGGCCGGCGTCGCTGCGTCGTACTTCGTCGGCTCGATCGACGTGCTGCCGGCACTCGTCGTCGCGACCCCGGTCGCGCTCGTGCTCGGGCTGGCAGCGGCGGCCGCGTCCCGCAAGGCCCGCTACAACCTCGAGCGCACCGTCCGGCGCGTCGGCGAGCGCCGCGTACGGTTCGCACGGCTCGTCGCCTGGGCCGGGGTCTACGTCGGCGTCACCGGCCTGCTCGCGCTCGGGTTCTACGGCGTTCTGCGCGCGCGCAGCTGAGCTACCCTACGAGGCCCGTGTTCGAGATCGGAAACAGCCTCCGCGACGCGCGAACGCGTCGCGAGATCCCGTTCACCCAACCCGAAGAGGCCACGAAGGTGCGCGCGCGGTATCTCCGCGCGCTCGAGGAGGAGCGCTTCGACCAGCTCCCGTCCGAGACCTACGTCAAGGGCTTCCTGCGGACGTACGCCGAATATCTCGGCCTCG
Source organism: uncultured Actinomycetes bacterium (assembly GCA_903930195.1). Classification (GTDB taxonomy): domain Bacteria; phylum Actinomycetota; class Thermoleophilia; order Gaiellales; family Gaiellaceae; genus PALSA-600. The sequence goes on from CAIYXH010000039.1 coordinate 3,939, forward strand.
ACGGGCAGCTCTACGTGGACGAGTTCAACTCCCGCTTCGCGACGGGTGATGAGCTCGACGGGCCGCCGCGGCGGTCGATGGCACCGCGCGAGCGCCGTTCGCGCCGGATCGAGCGCAACATCGTCGTGCTCGCGCTCGCGGCCATCGCAGTCGTGACGGTCGTGATCGTCGGCGCCTGGAGCCGTTCCGGCGGCGACACCAAGACGCCGGCCCACAAGACCCGTGTCTCGGCGACGAAGACCACCTCGTCCGCGTACTTCACGATCCAGGGATTGACCGGCCCGTCGTTCGTCGTCGTGCGGCGCAGCGGCCCGGCCGGGGCGATCCTCTTCTCGGGCACCGTCGAGAAGCACGCCACGGAGCCGTTCACGGGCAAGAGCTTCTGGGTCAACATCAGCTCCCCCGAGAACCTCTCGATTCACGTCGGCGGCAAGGCCGTGCAGCTGCCTGCCGATCGCCCGGGCGTGTTCACGGTCACCTCCTCGGGCTGGCACGCCGGTTGAGCCCCCGCGCGGCGATCGTCGTGACGGGCTCCGAGCTCGTTCGCGGTGACCGTCACGACCGCAACGGCCCGTTCCTCGCGGAGGCCTTGCTCCGGCTCGGGATCGAGCCCGCACGGATCACGGTTGTCGGCGACGCCCTCGAGGCGATCGAGCAGGCGATCCGCGAGGGGCTCGAGCACCACGACCTCGTCGTCATCTCCGGCGGCCTCGGGCCGACGCATGACGACCGCACCGTCGAGGCACTTGCTGCCGCCTCCGGACGGGCCCTCGTCCACGACGAGGAGCTCCACGCCCAGATCGAGCAGCGCTCGCGTGCCGCGGCCGAACGGCTCGGACGCCCGTTTGCGGAGTTCGCCGACGGCGTCCGCAAGCAGGCGACGAAGCCGGTCGGTGCCGAAGCCGTCGGGCTCGCAGGTACGGCGCCGGCACTCGTCCTCGACACGGGCTCGGCCGTCGCGGTCGTCCTGCCGGGGCCGCCGCGCGAGCTGCAGGCGCTCTGGCCCCGCGTGCTCGAACGCGACGCGATGCGGAGCGTCCTGGCGCGGGCCGAGCCCGCCGACAGGCGTGTGCTGCGGTTCTACGGCGTGCCCGAGTCGACCGTCGCCCGCGCGCTCGCCGACGCGGGTGGGGAGGGGGACGGCGTCGAGATCACGATCTGCGCCCGCGACTTCGAGATCCACGTCGACCTGCTGCCCCGCCCCGGCGCGGAGGCGCGGGCAGACGCGGTCGGCGACGCGCTGGCCGCCTCGATGGGCGATGCCCTCTTCGGCCGGTCGGAGGCGTCGGTCGAGGAGCTCGTCCTTGACGCGTGCCGCGCGCACGGCTGGACGCTCGCGACCGCTGAGTCGTGCACGGGAGGTCTCGTTGCCGCACGGCTGACGTCGGTGCCCGGCTCGAGCGATGTCGTCGCCGGGGGGATCGTCTCCTACGCGAACGCGGTCAAGGAGCGCGAGCTCGGGGTGCCGGCTGCGACGCTCGAGCGCTTCGGCGCGGTCTCGCCCGAGACGACGGCCGCGATGGCACACGGCGTGCGCGAACGGCTCGCCGTCGATGTCGCCGTCGCGATCACGGGCATCGCCGGACCGGGCGGGGGAACGCCCGCGAAGCCTGTCGGCCTCGTCTATCTGCATGCGGTCACTCCTACGGGCGAGCGGGCGGTGCGGCTCGATACACCGGGCGACCGCGAGACGATCCGGCTGCGCGCGACCGTCGCCGCGCTGCACCTTGTGCGCACGCTCGTCACTGAGCTGTGACGGACACGTAACCCGTCCGGCGTTAGCGTCACAGTGGGATGCAGGAACGAGCTGAACGGGGGCGAACACCTGTTCTAGACCATACGAACAGACGTTCTGTCCGACGCGCCTGCTTCAGTACGGCGACCGCCGGCGCACCGGATGGAAACCCGTTACGACGACTGCCTTAGGAGGCTGATAGACATGGATCGCGAACAAGCACTGGATACGGCCCTCGGGCAGATCGAACGGGCCTTCGGCAAGGGCGCCGTCATGAAGATGGGCGATTCGGCCTCGGTCAAGATCGGTGCGATCTCGACCGGTTCGCTTGCGCTGGATCTCGCGCTGGGGATCGGCGGCCTGCCGCGCGGCCGGATCGTTGAGATCTACGGCCCGGAGTCCTCCGGGAAGACGACGCTGGTCTACCACGTCATCGCCGAGGCCCAGCGCAAGGGCGGCATCTGCGCCTTCATCGACGCGGAGCACGCCATGGATCCGGCGTACGCGAAGCGCATCGGCGTCGATATCGACGCCCTGCTCGTCTCGCAGCCCGACAACGGCGAGCAGGCGCTCGAGATCGCCGAGCTCCTGATCAGCTCGGGCGCGCTCGCAGTCGTCGCGATCGACTCGGTCGCCGCGCTCACGCCGAAGGCGGAGATCGAGGGAGAGATGGGCGACTCCCACGTCGGCCTCCAGGCCCGCCTCATGTCACAGGCACTGCGGAAGCTCACGGGAACGCTCAACCGCACCGACACGATCTGCCTCTTCACGAACCAGCTGCGCGAGAAGATCGGCGTGATGTTCGGCAGCCC
>CAIYXH010000040.1 GCA_903930195.1 uncultured Actinomycetes bacterium
CTTCGGCGTCGGCATCTTCGGAACGCTCGTCGGGGCAGGCGGGGGTTTCATCCTCACGCCCGTCCTGCTGCTCCTCTACCCGCACGACTCGCCGCAGACGATCACGGCGATCAGCATCGGCGTGGTCTTCTTCAACGCAACGTCGGGCTCGATCGCCTACGCCCGCCAGGGGCGGATCGACTACCGAAGCGGGCTCACGTTCGCCGCAGCTGCGCTGCCGGGCTCGGTCGCCGGCGCGATCGCTGTTGGACACGTCCCGCGGCGGGTGTTCGACGCGATCACCGCCGTGCTGCTGCTCGCACTCGCAACCTGGCTGCTCACGGGCAGGCCCGGCGAGCAGGGCGAGCGGAAAGGCGGCGCCCTCCGCACGATCGTCGACCGCACCGGCGCCACCTCGGTGTACCGCGTCCCCGTCCTCCGCGGCGCGATCCTGAGCGTCGGCGTCGGCTTTCTCTCGAGCTTCCTCGGGATCGGCGGAGGCGTCGTGCACGTGCCGCTGCTCGTGCGCGCCCTCGGCTTCCCGATGCACGTCGCGACGGCGACCTCGCACTTCATCCTCGCCTTCATGAGCGGCACCGGACTCGTGACCCACTTCGCCGAGGGCAGCTATCGCATCGGGTATGGCCTGCGGCGCACGCTCGCCCTCTCGGCCGGGGTCATCGCGGGGGCGCAGATCGGGGCGCGCGCCTCGGTGTGGGCGAGCGGGCCGCTGCTGCAGCGAGCGCTCGCCGCGGCGTTGATCGTCACGGGCGTCCGGTTGGCGATCACGCTCTAAGGCGGCTGCGGGTAGCGTCGGCCCGCGATGAGCGCGGTCGAAGCAACCCCGGTGAGCGTCGCGCCGGCGATCCGTTTCGCGTCGTTCAGGCACATCGGACCGAACTGGTACGCGGTCGTGATGGGAACCGCCGCCGTCCCTGCCGCAGGCATCGACCTCCCGCATCAGCCCGGGGGCTCGCTCCACGTCTGGCAAGTGCTGTGGGTGCTCTCGGCCGTCGAGCTGGCGGTGCTGCTCGGGGCCCGTGCGCTCCACTGGCGCTACCACCGCGACCAGGCCCGCGCCCAGCTGCTCGACGTTGCACTCGCCCCGTACTACGCCTGCATCGCGATCGCGTTCCTCGCGGTGGGGCTCGTCACCGATCTCGTCGGCCGCTCCGTGATCGGCGAACATGCCGCTCTCGTCGCCAACATCGTCCTCTTCTCGATCGGCACGGCGATCGGCCTTGTGGCGGCCGTGGGACTGGTGCTGCTGATGATCCTCAGCCACGACCTGCAGCTGGCCGGCGCCTCACCGGCGTGGCTGCTGCCCGTGATGGGGCCGATGGTCTCGGCCGCCTTCGCGAAGCCGCTCCTCGAGCGGATGGCGCCGGGCGACAGCCGCGAGACGTTTCTCCTCTGCTGCTACGCGCTGGTGGGATTCGTGCTGATCGTGACGCTGCTCGTCTTCCCGATGGTCGTGCAGCGCCTCTTTCTGCACGGCGCGCTCCCTGTGCAGCTGACGCCGCTGCTCTTCCTCTGCCTGGCCCCGTTCGGCCAGTCGGTGAACGCGGTCAACAACCTGGCCGACACGGTCAAGAGCTCGGGTCTTGCCGCGCCATACGCAGACGGCTTCGTCGCGTTGGGGCTGCTCTACGGCGTCCCGGTGATCGGCTTCGCGCTGCTCTGGCTCACCATCAGCCTGATTCTCGTCGGGCGGGCGCTGCGCGGCGGGATGCGGTTCTCGATGGCCTGGTGGGCCTTCGGCTTCCCGCTCGCGACGGTCGTGACCGGGATGGAGGGCATCACGCGGCACACCGGCATCGGCGCGTTCGCCTGGTTCACGGACGGGCTCTTCGCACTGCTCTGCGTCCTCGTCGGCGCGTCGTTGGCCGGAACCGCTCGAGGGCTTGCGACCGGTCGTCTGTTCGCCGCCCCGGCCCCAGCGCGCCCCTGACATGGGAAAGTCCCGCAACGCGGGACTTTCCGTTAGCAGGCCTGTAAGCCGGATTCTGTCTTGGATGACCATCCCTCTTTGCGGTTACCCGGGCCCTGGGCGGGCAGCCTCGTGGCGGGCCCTGTTCACCTTGCACCGGATGGGGTTTGGCTAGCCGCCGCGTCGCCGCGGCGCTGGTGGGCTCTTACCCCACCGTTTCTCCCTTACCTTCGGCGTCTCCGGAGAAAGCCGAAGGCGGTTTGCTCTCTGTTCCACTTTCCGTCGGCTTTCGCCCCCTGGCTTGCGCCAGCGTCCTGCCCTGCGGTGTCCGGACTTTCCTCGAGCCGCATCTCTCGCGAGACACGACCCGCGGTCACCCGGCCTGCACCAGGGATGCTAGCTCGGTGACCGTGCCACCGCGCCCCGCGGCCAGGGCTGCTTCGTCGCCGACCTGGGTGCCACACTCGGGGCAGAAGACCACCCCGGCGCGCGCGTGCATCACGAACTCCCCGCAGACGAGACACTCGAGCGAGACACCCCGCAGGAGTGCGAGAAGCTGCTGGTCGAGCGTGCGAGCGAAGGGCTCCACGACACGGGACATACCCCGGCTCAGAGCTCCCTGAACACTCCGACTACGCGCCCGAGCACCTGCACGTGCGGCGCGTAGATCGGCTCCATGGTCGCGTTCTCGGGCTGGAGGCGGATCCGCCCGGACTCGCGGTAGAAAGTCTTCACGGTTGCCTCGTCGGCCGCCTCGTCGTCACCGGCCAGGGCGACGACGATCTCGCCGTTGCGGGCGTCCTGTGCCGTCTGGACGATCACCAGGTCGCCGTCGAGGATCCCGGCCTCGATCATCGACTCGCCCTTCACGCGGAGCATGAAGTCGCCCTTCGTGGACTTCGGCATCGCCATGTACTCCTCGACGTTCTGCTCGGCGAGCATCGGGCCGCCGGCGGCGATCTCGCCGAGCAGCGGGAGGCGCACCGCGTCGAGCGAGACGACGTCGGCCGCCGCAGGCTCCGCCTCGCGCCGCTCGCGGCCGATCAGCTCGAGCGCGCGCGGCTTCGTCGGGTCACGCCGCAGGAGCCCGGCGCGCTCGAGATTCGCAAGGTGCGCGTGCACGGTCGACGGCGACGCAAGTCCGACCTCGTCGCCGATCTCGCGGACGGTCGGGGGATACCCGTGGCCGTCGACGTAGGTGACGAGGTAGTTCCAGATCTGCTGCTGACGATCGGTGAGCACGGACTCGTTCATCGCGCGCCTCCTTGCGGGACTCGTAGGGAAGAAACGAACAGCGTCGGGGTCAGCGTGCGGCTGAGCGACTCTGCGAACATGTGTTCGTCACGACAGTAGAGAGTCCTGCGGACGGCGTCAACCTCACCGGCCTGACATTCGCGGCTAGACTGTGGCGCCTCACGCGCTGGTGGCGGAATTGGTAGACGCGCTAGGTTGAGGGCCTAGTGGCCGCAAGGTCGTGGAGGTTCAAGTCCTCTCCAGCGCATGGATTGGGGTCAGGTCTTTCCTGTTTCACCGAGGTGAAGCACGAAAGACCTGACGTCGTTAAGCGCCGGTGAAACAGGAAAGGCCTGACCCCGCCTAACGCAGCGGCGTGAGCTCGCGCTCGAGCGTCGGACGGTCGGCTTCGAGCCACGGCGGCAGCGAGAGCCCCTGGCCGAGCGTCTCCGCTTCCTCGTCGACGAGGAAGCCCGGGCCGTCGGTCGCAACCTCGATCAGGATCCCGTCGGGCATGCGGAAGTAGACCGAGCGGAAGTACTTGCGATCCTGGACGGGCGTCGGCCGCAGCCCGAGCTCGGCGAGGCGCGCGAACCAGGTCGCCTGCTCGTCGTCGTCGGCGACGCGCCAGGCGACGTGGTGGGTCGTCCCCGGCCCGATCAGCGCCGGGATCTCGCTCGGCTCGGCAAACGCGAGCGGCGCCGACTCGGCGAAGAGCCCGGGATAGAGCGGTGCGTTCCCGATCGCGACGACGTCACGGAGGCCGGCCCGCTCCCCGGGATAGACCCGGAGC
>CAIYXH010000041.1 GCA_903930195.1 uncultured Actinomycetes bacterium
CCAGCGCGGGTCATGTGCGCAGGACGGGTGGAAGGCGAAGTTGAAGTCCAGCACCATCCGGTCGCCGTCCATCCCGAGATCGGCACCCTTGACCGTGTCGAGCAGGTAACGGCCGCCGCCGTAGGTCTCCTTCCCCGAGGTCGCATCGCGGAAGGGCAGGAAGACCCCGCCGCCGTAGCCCTCGAGCCAGAAGAGATCGAGCGACCGCTCCGCGCCGGCCAGCTCGAACCGCGCGCGGGCGAAGCGCGTGAAGACGACCGGCTCCGCGCCGCTGCTCCCGATCTCGACGCGCTCCTCCGGCGCAGCTTCGACCGCGGCGGTCACGCGCAGCGACGCATCCCACGGAAAGACCGGCAGCCCCGCGAACGTGGTCCGGCGCTCCGGAAGCAGAGCCGACTGCGGATGCGAGCGGAAGAGCTCGTCGCGCACCTCGCGCCAGCGTTGCCAGGCGCGCTCCGGATCGGCGTCGGCCCGTACCTCGGCGTAGAGCCCGAAGACGCGGCGCTTCCAGTCGAGCAGGTCGAAGGTATCGGCGGCGTTCACTGCCTCGACAGTACCGCTGCGTCTCTAGCATCGGGCCATGCGTCCCCGCCCGGAACGGCTCGAGCAGCTGCCGGAGCAGTTCTTCGCGTCGCTGATGCGGCGTGTCGGCTCTGCCGGCCCCGACGTGCTCGATCTCGGGCGCGGCAATCCCGAGGTGGGGCCGCCCGACTACGTCGCGGAGGCGCTGCGCGAAGGTGCGCTCGGAGGGGCGACGATCCACGGGTACGCGCCCTTCCGCGGCCTGCCGAAGCTCAAGGAGGCGATCGTCCGGCGCTACCGCGACGTCTACGACGTCGAGCTCGACCCCGAGCGCGAGGTCGCGCTCGTCCCCGGCGGGAAGACAGGCCTGATCGAGCTGTGCCTCGCCCTCGCCGACCGCGGCGAGACGGTGTTGCTCCCCGATCCGTACTACCCCGACTACCTCTCGGGGGTGGCGCTCGCCGAGGCGAAGGTCGGACTGCTGCGGCTCGACGCCGACAACGCCTTCTCCGCCGACCTCGACAGCGCGCCCTCCGCGGCGGCGCTCTTTCTCAACTACCCGTCGAACCCGTGCGCCGCCTGCGCGCCGCCCGGCGCCTTCGAGGCGATGGTCGACTACGCCCAGCGCACCGGCACGCCCGTCGTCCACGACGCGGCCTACATCGACCTCGTCTTCGACGGCCGCCGCCCCGCGAGCTTCCTCGCGACGCCCGGTGCGAAGGAGGTCGGTGTCGAGCTCTGGACGATGTCGAAGACCTACGGGATGGCCGGCTGGCGGCTCGCCTTCGTCGTCGGGAACGCCGAGATCGTCGAGCGGATCAACCTCCAGACCGACCACACCCGCGTGGGCGTCTTCGCGCCGCTCCAGCACGCGGCGATCGCCGCGCTCACCGGCCCGCAGGACGCCGTCGAGGAGCGCCGCGCCGCCTACGAGCGCCGGCGCGACCGCCTCGTCGAGGCGCTGCCGGGGGCGCCGGTCTCGCAGGGCACCTTCTACGTCTGGTACCGGCTCCCGGAGGGCGTCACGGCCGACCGGCTCCTCACCGAGTGCGGCGTCGTGGTCGCGCCCGGGGAGGGCTTCGGGCCGAGCGGCGCCGGGTGGGCGCGGATCTCGCTCGCCGTGACCGACGAGACGCTCGAGCGCGGCATCGAACGGATGGCGCCGCTGCTCGAGGCGGCCTACGCGTGAAGATCGGGATCATCGTCCCGTTCAGCTGGTCGTACTGGGGCGGCGTCGTCGAGCACTCCGAGAACCAGGCCGCTGCCCTTCGCGCCCGCGGGCACGAGGTGAAGATCGTGATGGGGAACGACCCACCGGGACACCTCACGCGCCTGCTGCATCCGCGCTCGGGCCGCCACGGCAACCTGCCGCCCGACATCATCCCCGTCGGCCGCTCGGTGGTCGTCCCGGCGAACGGCTCGCTGCCGAACATCGTGCTGACGCCGCAGGCGATCACCCGGGTGCGCGACGTCCTCCGCGAGGAGCAGTTCGACCTGATCCACGTGCACGAGCCGATGACCCCCGCGATCTGCGTCTCGGCGCTCTCGCACGCGAAGTGCCCGATCGTCGCCACCTGGCACGCCGCCGGCGACCTCGGCTGGATGCGGGGAGGCCTGCTGGTCTGGGGCTTCCTGCTCGACCGGATCGACATTCGCATCGCCGTCTCGCAGATGGCTGCCTCCTCGGCGGAGCGCTGGGTGGGCGAGGGCTTCGAGATCGTCCCGAACGGCGTCGTCGTCCCCGACCACTTCGATCCGGGCAACCGCGACGACACCATCGTCTTCATCGGCCGTCACGACGCGCGCAAGGGCCTGCCCGTGCTGCTCTCGGCCTGGCCCGAGATCCGCCGCCGCACCGGCCTGCGCCTCCGCGTGATCGGCTGCGACCCGCTCCAGTACCGCCTCCTGCACGCCCGGATGCGCTTCGACGAGGACGGGATCGACGTGCTCGGCATCGTCCCGAACGAGGTGCGCGACGCGGAGCTCTCGAAGGCGAAGCTCTTCGTCTCGCCCGCGACCGGCCGCGAGAGCTTCGGGCTCGTGCTCGTCGAGGCGTTCGCGCATGCGACGCCCGTCGTCGCTTCCGACATCCCCGGCTTCGCCGCGGTCGCCACCGGCGACGCCGCGACGCTCGTGCCGCCGAAGGACGTCTCCGCCCTCGTCGAGGCTGTCGTGGCAACGGTTGCCGACGAGGAGCGACGGCAGGCGCGGGGCCGCGCGGCGCGCGTGCTCGCCGAGGAGAAGTACTCCTGGTCGTCGGTCGCGGAGCGGCTCGAGGAGCTCTACCTCCGCGTGACAGCCTGACGATCTGACAGGATCGCCCTGTGGCAGGGCTGGGTCGCTGGCGAATCCTGTTGCCGGTCCCGTTCGTGGCGGTCGGCGTCGTCCTGCTCTGGTGGCGCGGGCCAGACTGGCACGCCGTACGCGATGCCTTCACGGCCGTCCGCTGGTGGTGGGTGATCGTCGCCGTCGGGCTCAACCTCATCTCGATCGTCGTGCGCGCGATCGCGTGGAACACCGCGATCCGGCAGGCGATGCCGGCGCCGTACCCGCGCTTCCGGCTCGTCTTCTCCGCGTTCTGCGTGGGCCTCTTCGGGAACGCGGTGCTGCCGGGCCGCGTGGGCGAGATCGCGCGCGTCGCCGTCCTCGCCCGTCGGCTTCCCCGGCGCGAGGGCACCTGGGCCACGCTGATCGGCTCGGTCTTCGCCCACCGCGTCTTCGACCTCTTCCCGACGATCGCGCTCGTGATCTGGGTGCTCTTCACCGCGAAGCTGCCTGACTGGGCGGTCACGAGCCTCGAGGTCGTGCTCGGCCTCGGCATCGCGCTCTTCGCCTTTGCCCTGATCAGCGCGCGCGGCGACAACACCTCGCGGATCGAGGGTCTCGGCAAGGTGCGGAGCCTGCTGACGCAGGCTCGCGTCGGCCTGGCCGTGATGCGGCGCCCGATCCCGGCGCTCACCGCCGGGACGTTCCAGTTCTCCGGCTGGGCCTGCCAGCTGCTCGCCGTCTTCGCCGCGATGCACGCCTTCCGGATCTACGAGCCTCTCGCCGCGGCCGGGCTCGTGCTCGTGCTGATGAACGTCGCGACGATCTTTCCGCTCTGGCCGGGCAACGTCGGCCTGCTCCAGGCCGCGATCGCCTACCCGCTGACGAACTACGGCGTCGACGTCTCCCACGGGATCGCCTTCGGGATCGGCCTGCAGGCGATCGAGGCGTCGGTCGGCGTCGGCATCGGCCTGATCTTCCTGGCGCGCGAGGGACTCTCGTACGCGACGCTGAAGCAGATCCCGTCGGGTGACGAGGGCGAGGTCGAGCTCCCTCCCGTCGCCGGGGCGGCCTAGGTCTCTTCGAGCCGCTTCGCGAGCTCTTCGATCCGCCCCTGGGCAGCTTCGAGCTGCGCGGCGCAGCGGCGGTAGAGCTCCTCGCCGCGCTCCCAGAGGCGGGTGAGCTCGGAGAGGTCGACGTCGCCGCGCTCGAGCCGCTCGACGATGCCGTCGAGCTCGCGCTGCATCTCCTCGAAGGTCGGCTCGCTCACTCGACCCTCGCCCCGAACGAGCCTGCGGCGACCTCGACCTCGAGGCCCGTGCCGGCGGGCGGGGGGTTCTTGACGACCTCGCCGGCTGCGCGGACGATTGCGTAGCCGCGCTCGAGGGTGCCGCGGGGCGAGAGGGCGACGAGGCGGCCGCGCGTCCCGTCGAGCCGCGCGCGGCGGCGCTCGAGCGCGAGGAGCGGTGCGCGCGAGAGCCGCTCATGCGTGACGCCGAGGCGCTCGGCGCGGCGTTCGCAGACACGGCGGGCGCCTGCAGCGAGGCCGGTATGCGCCCGGGCGAGCGCTGCCCGCAGCTCGTTCAGGTCGGGCACGACGAGCCGGCCTGCAACCGACGGCGTCGAGGCGCGGACGTCGGCGGCGAGGTCGCAGAGCGGCGTGTCCTGCTCGTGGCCGACCGCCGAGACGACGGGAACGGGGGAGGCGGCGACCGCGCGGACGACCCGCTCGTCCGAGAACGGCAGCAGGTCTTCGAAGGAGCCGCCGCCGCGCGCGAGGATCACGACGTCCACGCCGCGCTCGCAGAGCTCGGCGAGCGCGGCCACGATCGAGGTGACCGCGCGCGGCCCCTGCACGTACGTCTCGGCGACGAGGACGTGGGCCGGAGGGAAGCGGGTCGTGATCGCCGTGAGCACGTCGCGCTTTGCCGCGGCGTCGTTGCCGGTGACGAGCCCGATCAGCCGCGGGATCCGCGGCAGCGGGCGCTTGCGCTCGGCCAGGAAGAGACCCTCTGCGGCGAGCGTCCGCTTCAGCTGCTCGAGCGCCGCGAGGTGCGCGCCGAGGCCGTAGCGCTCGATCGAGAGCGCCTTCAGCTTGAACTCGCCGCGCTGGGCGTAGAGCTCCGGCCGCCCGTAGACGTGGACGCGCTCGCCGTCGCGCAGCTCGAGCCGCAGCGCGTCGAACTGCGTTCGCTGCATCTGCACCGGCAGGCAGGCGCCGTCCTCGGGATCCTTCAGCGTCAGGAACACGGAGGCCCAACGCTCCTGGCGGCGGAGCTCGGTGACCTCGCCCTCGACCCAGATGGTGGGGAGGCGCTCGATGTACCCGGCGACACCCGCATTGAAGGCGCGAACGGAGTAGACCTTCCGCCCGTCGACCTCGGTTGCCTGAACCTTCGCCTGCACCTTCTCCATCGGCGCCAGGCTAGCGGCCGGGCTACAGGAGAATCTCGGCGGCCGTCTCGACCGTGCAGCCCGAGCCGAGCAGCTCGACGGCGCGATGCAGGTCGGCTTCCGAGTGGGCGAGCTTCTCGGCGAGGGGCAGGGGATACCCGGCCTCGACGAGGACATGGAGCCGCCAGGACTCCACTTTTTCGCGCTCGGATTGGGGTGTTTCGGTGGTCTGAGGCATCTGAATCCGCTGTTCGCTTCCTATCCTACGAACCCTGCCCGACTGACCAGGCAGGAAGGACGGCACTTTAGCGCCTCCCGTCAGGTTCGTGCGACGAGCTCGTCGACCCGGCGCGAGAGGCTCTGGAGCCGCGCTTCGACGGTGCGGAGCTCGGCGTCGACGCGCTCGGCGAGGACGCCTTCCGTCTCGCGGGCGAAGCGCTCGACGGCAAGGTCGAGCTCGCGGCCGAGGCGGCGGGCGGCGTCCTCGCGGGCGGCGCGGATCGCTGCGTCGAACTGGTGGCCGGCGCCCTCGGTGTAGCGGGCAGCCTCGCGGGAGACGGCACGGCGCAGGCCTTCGAGCTGACGGCGCTCGATGTCCTCGACCTGCGTGGCGACGCGCTGGTTGATCTCGGTCTGCTCACGCTCGAGCACCTCGTGCAGCTCCTGCTCGCGACGCTTGAGCCGCTCTGCGACCTCCTGCAACGCGCGCCGGCGCTCGGCCGCGTGCTGGTCGAGGTCGCCGATCGCGGCCTTCGCGACCTCCTCGGCGGCTCTGTCGAGATCGGTGCGGAGGCGGGTGATCAGGCTGCGGTGCTCTTCCATCGTCGACTCGACGCGGCCGGTCTCGGCTTCGAGCTTCGCGTCGATCTCGCCGGTGAGCTGCTGCTGGCGCGCCGAGATGCGCTGCAGCTCGGCGGCGAAGCTCTCCTGGATCTGGGCGAGGTCGGAGCTCCAGTCACCGAGGCGCTTCTCGACCGAGCGCTGCGCCTGTGCGAGCGCTGCACCGAGCTTCGCCGTCGCGTCGCGCTCCCGCTCGGCGACGTCGCGCCGGCGCTCCTCGGTGATGCGCCGCTCCTCGTCGACGAGGAGGCTGATCGACTGCGCCCGCGTCAGCGCCATCGTGTTCTCGAGCTGCTCTGTTTGGGCAGCGGCCTCGCGATGGACGGCGTCGCGGAATGCCTCCTTGCCACGGTCGAGCTCGGCCTCGAGCGTCGTCAGGCGCTTGCGGGTACGCAGCCACGCGGTCATGGCCCCGAGCGCGGCGACGAGCGCGAAGGCGGCGGCGGCGACGGAGACCGTGGAGGCGGCGGTCACGACCTCTTAGGTTAGGCGCATCGCCACGAGCGCGGCGCCGAGGAGCACGTTCGCCCACGGCATCAGCCGCAGCGCGAACTCCATCGGCTCGACCCCGGCGGTGGACCCCTCGACGCGGCGGGCGTGCCGGACGGGCGTCGAGAGCGCCCGCTGGACGAAGATCATCAGCGTCGCGTACCCGGCGGCGAGCACTGCGTCGAGCCGCAGCGTCCCGCTCTGGGCGTAGTACGAGGTCAGCACCGGGAAGGCAGCCCACGAGAGCGCGAGCCCCCAGGCGTTGTGGAGCGCGCCACCGAACCACTCGAGGTTGTAGGCCGGGACGACGAACGCGCCGACCGCGACGAAGGCGAGCACGCCGGCGTGCCAGGTGAAGGCGGCCCAGACGCCGATCGCGCAGGCACCGCCGAGGGCGAGGCAGCTGAGCAGGACGAGCGTGCCGCCGCCGATCCGGGTCCGCAGCGGGCGCCCGTTCAGCTCGTCGAGCATGTGCGCGGCGAGCCCGAGCGCGAGGGCGAACGCCGCGCTCGTCCAGAGCCAGCGCGCCGTGTCGAAGTGCGGCGAGAGCCCGGCGCCGAGCGCGACGTAGGCGAGGTTCCAGGCCGTGTACGGCAGGTGCAGCACCGTCACGTAGTCGCGCCAGCCGCCCGGCCGGAGCGCGTAGAAGGCGGGCCTTACGCCTTGCGTCCCCACGTCACGACTCCCCCACCGAGCGACAGCCGGCGGACTCGAGGGTGGTCGATCCCTGCGGCGCGCCACATGCCGAGCAGCTCCGGCTGCGGATGCTCGCGGTAGTGCCGGGTGATCGAGGGGCCGAGGAACGTTCCCACCTCGCGCCAGCCGCCGCCGATCGCGAAGCCCGCGGCCGGGAGGCCGATGCGCACCCAGAGCTCCCAGGCGAGCCGCCAGAGCCCGCGCGGGACGCCGAACTCGAGCCCGGCGATCGTCCCGCCCGGTTTGACCACGCGGGCCAGCTCGCCGAGCGTCGCCGCCGGGTCGTCGACGTAGCGGAGGAGATAGGTGAAGGTGAGGGCGTCGAAGCTCGCGTCGGGGAAGGGCAGCCGCTCTGCGCTCGCCTCACGGAGCTCGACGGTCTCGGGAAGGTGCTGCCGGGCGGTCGCGAGCATCGCGGCGCTCTGGTCGACGCCGGTGACGCGGCTGCCACGCTGCCGGAGGATCTCCGCAGCGACCGCACCGGTACCGGTCGCGACGTCGAGCACGTGGTCGTTCGGGCCGGTGTCGAGCCGCGAGACGAGGAAGCGCCGCCAGCGCGGATCCTGGCCGAACGAGAGCAGCGAGGCGTAGCGCACGTAGGTCGGCCCGAGTGGCGCGAAGATCGCGACGGCGTGCTCGGTCCGGTCCACGAGGACGAGTCTATGCTCGACGGGTGGCTCTTTCCGACGATCTCGAGCGCATCGCGCAGCTCGCGGCGGCGGCAGGCGAGGTCACGGCGGTGCTCGCGGCCGAGCCGAGCCGCGGTGGCCGCTACTACCTGCTCGCGCTCGGCGAGGACGACGAGCGCACCTGGCCCGTCGTCGACGACACAGGCGCGCCGGTGCCCCCGCGGGAGCTCGTGCGCGAGGTGTCCTCGCTCGTCGTCCTCTGCGAGGTCGCGGGAGACGTGGCCGGCGGCGGCGATCTCGAAGAGCTTCGCCGTCAGCTCGCCCAGCTCCGGATGACGGAGCAGCCCGAGGGGATCGAGGAGGCC
>CAIYXH010000042.1 GCA_903930195.1 uncultured Actinomycetes bacterium
CGTCCGTACGGCGAGCTCGATCGCGTTGAGCGGGCGGCACTCCTCGGACGAGAGCTCGAGGGGCGCCGACTTCTCGCGTCGGGCTTCGAGCCGCTCGGGACAGACGCAGCGAAGACCTTCGGCACCTTCGGCGCCATCGCATCCGCCCTCGACCGATTCGGCGACGGCGTCATAGAGAGCTACATCATCTCGATGACCAAGGGCGCTGACGACGTCCTTGCGGCGGCCGTTCTGGCGCGAGAAGCCGGACTCGTTTCCCCCCGGGGCACCTCGGCCAGGATTGGGTTCGTGCCGTTGCTCGAGACGGTCGCCGAGCTCCGCAACGCAGGCGAGCTCCTCGACGAGCTTCTCTCTGACGCTGCCTACCGGCAGATTGTTACCGCGCGAGGCGACACCCAAGAAGTGATGCTTGGATACTCGGACTCCAATAAAGACGCCGGTGTGACCACGTCGCAGTGGGAGATCTTGAAGGCGCAACGCTCGCTGCGCGACGCGGCGTCCCGCCACGGTGTCCGCCTACGACTCTTCCACGGGCGTGGGGGAACGGTCGGTCGCGGGGGAGGGCCTTCCGCCGAAGCAATCCTCGCTCAGCCGTTCGGCACCGTTGACGCGTTCTTGAAGCTCACCGAGCAGGGGGAGGTCATCTCGGACAAGTACGCCCTCGCGGCGCTCGGTCGGGAGAACCTCGAGGCGTGTCTCGCAGCGGTCATCGAGTCGAGCTTGCTGCACCAGGAGTCCCGCCAACCCCCTGAGGTGCTCGATTGGTGGTCCGAGGTGATGGAGGTCATCTCGACCGGCGCCGAAAGCGCGTACCGAGCGCTCCTCGGGGAGCGTTCGTTCGCCCAGTACTTCGCATCGTCGACTCCAGTTGCCGAGCTCGGCGACCTCAACCTCGGATCGCGGCCTTCGCACCGGCCCGGATCCGAGAGCGATGTCGCGTCGCTACGGGCGATCCCGTGGGTTTTCGGATGGACCCAGTCCCGCCAGATCGTCCCGGGCTGGTTCGGCGTCGGCTCCGGCATCGCGGCCGCGCGCGAGCGAGGTCTCGGACCGGCACTCGCAGAGATGTACCGACAGTGGCCGTTCTTCCGCACGTTCATCGCCAACGTCGAGATGACGCTGGCCAAGACCGACCTGACGATCGCGGGAACCTACGTCCGATCGCTCGTCGAGCCTGGCCTCCGCGGAGTGTTCGATCGCATCGGAGACGAGTACGCGACGACGGTCGCACACGTGCTCGGCGTCACCGGTCAGGCCGAACTCGTCGCCTCCCGCCCGTTGCTCCGGCGCACCCTCGAGGTGCGGGACGATTACCTCCGCCCGATGCACTATCTCCAGGTCGAGTTGCTCGGTCGACGCCGTGGCAGCGAAACGTCCGATCCGGAGTTGCAACGAGCACTTCTGATCACCGTCAACGGCATCGCTGCCGGATTGCGCAACACCGGCTGATCGAGGATCAGCCGGCAGCTTCGTCGATCTGCCGGCCGCGGGGGAGGCGCTTGGCGCGTCCCCGTGGCGCCAGTGACGAGATCGATGCAATCCCCGGTCTGATCCACCGACGCACGAGCGTGGCCACGTCCGATCGGATGGACCTCGCACTCGGCGTCGTTGGCACAGCGGATGGAGCGGATGGAGCGGATGCCACATTGTGCAGCGCCCGCCCCATGAGACCGACGAGCGCCGGAATCTCATCGAGGCCGACCGGTGTGCTTGCGACGCAGACTCCGTCGCGCCAGTGGCTGAACTCCATTGACCGTCGATCCGGGTGCCACGAGACGCGGATGTGGCGCCCGCGACTCCGTAGATCGGAGATGTCAACGACCGCTCGCGCCCCGGGCATACCGGCAGTATGCGACGGTGAAATGGTCGTGTCGAGACCTCTCGCTACCGCGGTAGCGACGCGCGCCTCCAGATGGCGCGCCGGCCATAAATATCGACTTTGGGGGTGGCTCCCGAGGAGTGGGACAGCCGTAGAGGAGAATGCGTCCATGGCGTTCGGACAAACCTCAGGCCCACCCGCAACGGCGCGACAGGTGC
>CAIYXH010000043.1 GCA_903930195.1 uncultured Actinomycetes bacterium
ACGAAGTTGAGGGCGACACCGCCGACGTGGGCTGCGGCGCGCGGGGTCGCGTCGCGCGGCGCCGGCGGCAGGCCGACGGCGGCCTCGAGCGCGAGCGCGTGGAGGTCGACGCCGGTCGCGGCCGCGACGAGGTCGGCGTCGTGATCCGACCCGAGCCGTGCAGCGACCGAGATCACCTCGGGTCCGCTGCGCCCGATGCGCAGCACCACCTGCACCGGTCCTTCCTCGATCCCGAGCGCTGCGACGGCCCGCCGGGCGACCTCGATGGCTGCCTCGTCGGCGTCGGCGGCTGCCGGCCAGACGTGGCCGAGCGGGAGCGCCGTCGGATCGTCGGGCGCGGCGAGC
Source organism: uncultured Actinomycetes bacterium (assembly GCA_903930195.1). Classification (GTDB taxonomy): domain Bacteria; phylum Actinomycetota; class Thermoleophilia; order Gaiellales; family Gaiellaceae; genus PALSA-600. The sequence continues at coordinate 346 of CAIYXH010000043.1, forward strand.
GCCTCGCTCACTGCGAGCGGCACGAGCTCCCCCGCGGCGCAGAAGCCGGTGACCGAGAGCTGCGGTCCGTCGACGACCTCCTCGACGAGCACGGCTCCGCCGCGGGAGGCGGTGCGGGCGCGGCCGAGCGCCTCGGTGAGGCCTGCGCGGCTGTGGACGACGGAGAGGCCACGGCGTCCCTGCCGGTCGGGCGCCTTGACGACGAACGGCGGGTCGAGGTCGAGCTCCGTGGCCGCGGTCTCCAGCTCGGAGGCGCCGAGCGCACGCCAGCGCGGCTGCGGCACGCCGGCCGCTGCGAGCGCCTCGCGCTGCCGGAGCTTCTGGGTCGCGAGGAGCGCGGTCGCGGGCGCGAGCGGATGCGGCAGCCCGAGCTTCTCGGCGACGCGCGCGGCCGAGGCGACCGCCCAGTCGCTCCCCGGCGCGAGGATCCCGTCGAGGTCCAGCGCGCTCGCGAGACGCTCGACCGCGTGCTCGTCCTCGGTCGAGACGATGCAGCGCCGGTCGGCAAACGCAAACCCCGGCGCGGCCGGATCGCGGTCGCAGATCGCGACCCAGTACCCACGCTCCCGCGCCGCCTCGAGCAGCCCCAGCTGCGCCGGCCCGGCCCCGAGCACCAACACCCGCCGCTGCTCACCCGGTCCACGCTTTCGCCCCACGCGTCCATTCTGGCCACCCCACGCGACGGCAGCCCTCCGCCCACCCCACTGCCTGGCATCGCGACGTGGCCCAAAGGACCAGGACAGGTCGAGTCAGGCGGCGAGGGAGCGGCCGAGCGCGGCGGCGACGCGGTCGAGCTCCGACTCGGTCAGCCGCGTGTGGAACGGCAGCGCGAGGGCGCGCTCGAAGACGCGCTCGGCGCCGGGGAAGCTGCCCTGCTCGCGATAGGGCGCGAGCAGGTTGACCGCGAACGTGCCGACCTGCGCCTCGATCCCCTGGGCGCGGAGCTCGCGGAGCACGCGGTCGCGATCGTCGACCTGGAGCACGTAGGCCTGCCAGCCGTGGACATCTCCTTCGTCGACCGTCGGCAGGACGACGGGAAGCTCGGCGAGCCGCTCTCCGTAACCCGCCGCGATCCGCGCACGACCTGCGAGCAGCTCGTCCAGCCGGCGCACCTGGGGCAGGCCGACGGCGCAGAGGATGTCGGAGAGCCGGTAGTTGAGGCCCGGAACCGGCATGTCGGCGTCGGCAAGCGAGCGCCAGCCGTGGTTGCGCAGCCCGGCGACCTTGTCGGCGATCTCCTCGTCGTTCGTCGTGACGGCGCCGCCCTCCCCCGTCGTGACGATCTTCCGCGGGTGGAAGCTGAGACACGCCGCGAGGCCGAGCGAGCCGCAGGCGCGACCCTGCCGCCGGGCCCCGAGCGCACCGGCCGCGTCCTCGATCATCGGCAGATCGGGCAGCTCCTCGACGCGCGCCGGGCGGCCGAAGATGTGCACCGGCATCGAAGCCTTCGTCCGCGGACCGACCTCGACGCGCGACGGGTCGATGTTCATCGTCTCGGGGTCGACGTCCACGAGCACCGGCCGCAGCCCGGAGAACGCCACGACGTTCGCCGTCGCGGGAAAGGTGTACGCCGGGACGAGGATCTCGTCGCCGGGCTCGAGCCCGAGCGCCAGCACAGCCAGGTGCAGCGCCGCCGTGCCCGAGGAGACGGCAAGCGCGCGCGTCGTCTCGCAGGCGCGCGCCAGCTCGGTCTCGAACTCCGCGACCAGCGGACCCATCGTCAGCATCCCGTCGCGCAGGACGCGTGCAACCTCGTCGAGCTCGACGGGGCCGACGTCGGGCCAGGCTAGACGGATGCGGTCGTCTTCTCCCGATACCACGCGATCGTCCTCGCCAGGCCGTCGTCGAGCTCGATCTGCGGCGTCCAGTCGAGCAGCTCCTGGGCCTTCTCGACGTTCGGGATCCGCAGCTCGACGTCCGCGTAGTCGAGCGGCGTGAAGACCACGTCGCCGGACGCGTCGGCGAGCCGCTTGATCCGCTGCGCGAGGTCGAAGATCGTCACGGACGAGCGCGGGTTGCCGATGTTGAACGCCTGGCCGACCGCCTCGGGACGATCGAGACAGGCGAGCACACCGCTGACCATGTCGCTGACGTAACACCAGGCGCGGATCTGCGAGCCGTCGCCATGGATCGTGAGGTCGCGCCCGTCGAGCGCCGCCTCGATGAACGCGCGTATCGCGCCGCCGCCGATCTGGCCCGGGCCGAAGACGTTGAAGGGGTGCACCGTGACGGTCGGGAGCTGCAGTTCGTCGTGGTAGGCGTGCGCCATGTGCTCGCCGGCGAGCTTCGAGACGGCGTACGTCCAGCGGGCCTCGCCGACCGAGCCTATCGTCGAGACTTGGCCCTCGCTCACCCGGAAGGCGTGGGTGCCGAAGACCTCGCTCGTCGAGAAGTCGACGAAGCGCTCGAGCGTGTCGATCGTCGCGAGCGCCGCCTCGAGGGCGTTGTAGGTGCCGATCACGTTGACACGCATCGTCCGGACCGGGCTCGCGAGCACCGTGTCGACGCCGGCGATCGCGGCGCAATGGACGAAGTGCGTCGCGCCCTGCGCGAGCTCCTTCAGGCCGTCGCCGTCAAGGACGTCGCCCTTGTGGAGCGTGAAGTTCGGATGGTCAGCGAGAGCCGTGCCGGAGAGCGCATCCCGGTGGAGATTGTCGACCGCGATGATCTCGTTCCGCTCGACGAGTTCCTTCGCGAGCGTGGTCGCGATGAAGCCCGCGCCACCGGTGATGAGGATCCGCTTCCCTTCGAGCATCCCGCGAGTCTAACCGGCGCATATCGTCTCGCTCGTGAGCGAACCCACCCGCACCGTCCTCTTCATCGGCGCCGGCCGGCACCAGCGGCGCGCGATCCTGCGCGCGCAGGAGCTCGGCCTTCGTGTCGCCGCGGTCGATCGCAACCCGGACGCACCCGGCCTCGAGGTCGCCGACATTCCCCGCGTCGTGGACTTCGCCGATGCCGATGCGGTGATCGCCGGAGTCGCCGACCTCGAGTTCGACGGCGTCCTCACCGTCTCGGCCGATCGGGCCGTTCCCGTCGTCGCCGCTGTTGCGGAGGCGCGAGGGCTGCCGGGGATCGGCGTCGCAGCCGCGCATCTGATGACCCACAAGGTCGCGATGCGGCGCGCTCTCGCCGACGCGGGCGTTCCCCAGCCGCGCTTTGCCGCGATCCGCTCGCTCGCCGAGCGCCACCTCGCAGCCAAGGAGGTCGGCTTCCCGGCCGTGCTCAAGCCGGCAGACTCGGGCGGCCAGCGCGCGGTGTTCCGGGTCGAGTCGGTCGACGACATCGAGCGCCACCTCCACGAGGTCCTGATCGCCTCGCCGACCGAGGAGGGGATCCTCGAGGAGTTCGTCGAGGGCACCGAGATGAACGGCATCGTGATCGCCCGCGACGGCGAGGCGATCCCGCTCACGCTCTCCGATCGGATGCGCCCGCCGGGCCTCGGCTTCGGCGTCGGCTGGATCCACGTCTACCCGCCGACCATCCCGAGCGACCAGCTCGTGGAGTCGGAGCGCATCGCGAGCCGCACGGCGCGCGCGCTCGGCATGCGCACGGGGATCGCCTTCCCCCAGCTCATCGCCGCGCCCGACGGCCGCGTGATCGTCGTCGAGTGCGCCGCCCGAATTCCCGGCGGGCAGATGGCCGACCTGGTGCGCCACGCGGTCGGCGTCGACCTGGTCGAGGTACAGCTCGCGATGGCGCTCGGTGACCCCCTTCCCGACGAGCTCGTGCTGCCGCGGTTCCGCCAGCCACTCGCGATTCGCTTCTTCACCGCCGAGCCTGGCCCGCTCCCGACCGGCCGGGTCGTCCGGGTCGGGCCGCTCGACGCGATGCTCGCGGCGCCGGGCGTCGTCCAAGCCGACACGTATCTCCAGATCGGCGAGGAGATTCGGCCCGTGCAGCGCGACGGCGACCGCCGCGGCTACGTGATCGCCACCGCGAACACGAACCTGCAGGCACTCGAGCTCGCCGAGCAGGCGGCGCGACTGATCGACGTCGAGGTCGAGCCCGCGTGAGCTGCGACTTCTCGCTCGGGCACTACCGCGAGCTGCTCGAGGCGGCACAGGCAGGCGGCTACCGCTTCGCCGGCTTCGACACGCCGCCGGAGCCCGGCGTCCTGATCCTCCGCCACGACGTCGATCTCTCGCTCGATGCCGCGGTGCGGATGGCCGAGGTCGAAGCCGACGTCGGCGCCTGGTCGACCTGGTTCCTGATGACGCGCTCGGTCTTCTACAACCTCGACTCGAAGGAAGGCGAGGCCGCGATCGCACGGCTGCGCGAGCTCGGCGGGCGCGTCGCCCATCACGCCGTCTGGCCCCAGGTCGACCTCGACGAGCGCTTCGACCCCGTGGTCGCCTGGCACAACCCGGACCCCGAGTACATGACCGCTCCGGTCGAGGGCGCCGTGAACGTGATGACGGCCCCCTGGTTCGATCCCGCCACCTACCGCTCGGACTCGAACCAGCGCTGGCGGCACGGCTGCCCGCACGACGAGCTTGCGCAAGGCGCGTTCCCGTGGCTGCAGCTGCTGACCCATCCGGAGATCTGGGCCTACGACGGCGCGACGATGGGTGAGACGATGCGCGCGTTCCTCGCCGCCGACGGCGAGGCCCGCCTCGAGCTCCTTCGGGCAGACAGAATCGACCTGTCATGAAGGTTCTGGCGTGAAGCCGATCACCATCATCGTCTCCGCCGCCGGGGCCCCCGGCGCCCGTGCGCTCCTGCGCTCGCTCAAGGAGAACGGTGAGCGCGAGGTGCGGATCGTCGGCACCGACATGAGCGAGCGTTCGATCGGGCGGCACGTCTGCGACGCGTTCCACCTCGTCCCTGCCGGCTCGGACCCGGGCTTCGCCGACGCGATGCTCGACGTCGCCCGCCGCGAGGGCGCGGTCGCGATCCTGCCGCAGTCCTCGTTCGACCTCGAGGGTCTCGCCGGCGCCGTCGACCGCTTTGCGGCCGAGGGGATCGCGGTGCTCGTCTCCTCGCCCGATGCGATCGACCGCTCCAACGACAAGGCCGAGACCTACGCCTTCCTGCAACGGCTCGGGCTCCCGGCGCCGGAGTTCCGGCGCGTGGCGGGCGCAGCAGCGGTCGAGGCCGCGGCGCGCGAGCTCGGCTACCCCGATCGCCCCGTCTGCTTCAAGCCCGTGTTCTCGTCCGGCTCCCGCGGCTTTCGCATCCTCGACCCGACCGTCGACCGCGCGAACGTCCTCCTGCGCGAGCGGCCCGGCTTCGTCGCGATGCGGCTCGAGGAGGCCGTCGAGATCCTGGCGTCCGTCGACGACCGGACGGATCTGCTCGTGATGGAGCTCGCGGAGGGGCCCGAGCGGACGATCGACGGGATTGCGAACGGCTCGGAGATCGTGCTCGGCCACCCGAAGACACGCGAGGCGATGCGCGCGGGTCTCGCGATGTACTTCGAGACGCTCGACGATCCGGGCCTGATGGAGCTCTCGAACACGATCGTGCGCGAGCTCGGCATCGAGCACTTCTTCAACATCCAGCTCGTCGGCGGCTACGTGATCGAGATCAACCCGCGGATCTCGACGATCGTCTACCAGGAGGATCTGAACCTCCCCTACCTCGGCGTGAAGCGCGCGATCGGCGAGATCTCGGACGACGAGCTCCGCGCCCTGCGCCCCCGCATCCGCCCCGGCCGCGTCGCCCTGCGCTACTTCGACCAGCTCGAATTCGACCCGGCTTAGGGGCCAAGGCCCAGTGCCAGTCATTGGTAACGGAAGTGCAACGTCGGCCCGACGCGAATCGTTTTCCCTGCAAATCGCAGGTCTATCCGAGCCATGTCCCAATGCCAGTCATCGTCTGAGCGACGCGAACTGACGTGACGCTCCGGGTCACGCACTGTCCGGTGAACATCGCCGGGATTCCGTGGGAGAACGTGCAGGCGCTGCGACGGAAGGGGGTCGAGGCGCGGCTCGTCGTCTTCAACCGGGGGAAGCTGCACCACGAGGCCGACATCTCGCTCGACCGGCGCGGGCCGCTCCCGTGGAAGCTCGCGCAGCAGTTCGCCCTGCTCGGGCGGCTGCTGCCGCAGACGGACGTCTTCCACTTCTACTTCGGTCTCACCCTCGTGCCGAAGTCGGTGCAGTTCGCAATCCTGCGGGCCACCGGCAAGAAGAGCGTCTTCCACTACCTCGGCTCGGACATCCGCGGGAAGACGCCGGCCGAGCTGGCCTACGGGAAGCGCGCCGACGCCGAGATCGTCGGGGGCTACGCCGCCCTCCGCTGGGTGCCCGAGGCGCACGTGATCCCACCGGGGCTCGACCTGCGCGAGTTCACGCCGGTGCCGCCGTCGGACAACCCGCGGCCGCTCGTCGTCCACGCGCCCTCGAACCGGACGAAGAAAGGCACGGCGCAGGTGATCGAGGCCTGCGCGCAGCTGCCGGTCGACCTCGACATCGTCGAAGGCGTCCCGCACGTCGAAGCACGCGCGCGCTACGCCCGCGCCGACATCGTCGTCGACCAGCTCAACGCCGGCTGGCACGGCGTCTTCGCCCTGGAGTCGATGGCGCTCGGCAAGCCGGTCGTCACCTACCTCGACCCGGAGATCGTCGAGCAGGCCGCCGCCGGGTTCGGCGTCCGGGTGCCGATCGTGCCCGCGACCAAGGAAACGCTCGTCGACGCGCTCCGCCCCCTCGTCGAGGACACCGCCCTCCGCAGGCGGATCGGCGCCGAGAGCCGCGCCTACGTCGAGCAGGTGCACGACATCGACAAGGTCGCCGATCGCCTGATCGCGCTCTACGCTTCGCTGTAGTGCCTCCGCAGCGACAGTTCCAATGAGCCTCGCCCGCGAGCTCAAACGCTTGACGCGCCATACGGCGATCTATGGCATCGGCGGCCTCGTCTCGCGAATCCTCGCGGTGTTCCTACTGCCGCTCTACACGCACTATCTCCCGCCGAGCGCCTACGGCCGCGTCGAGAGCGTGACCGCCGCGACGGCCGTGCTCTCGATCCTGCTCCAGCTCGGCGTCTCGAGCGCCTTCTTCCGCTTCTACTTCGACGCCAAGGAGCCCGCAGAGAAGCTTGTCGTCGTCCGCACCTCGTTCTGGTTCACGATGGCGATGTCGACGCTCGGCCTCGTCCTCGGCATCGTCTTCGCGAACCCGGTCGGCAGCCTGATCGGCGTCGGCCACGACGCGACCCTGATCCAGGCAGGCGCCGTCGGGCTCTGGGCGCAGACGAACTACAACCAGCTGACCTCGCTCTTCCGCGTCGAGGAGCGGTCGGTCGCGTACGCGCTCGCGAGCGTCGTCAACATCGCGATCACCATCGCCGGGATGATCCTCTTCGTCGCCGTCTTCCACTGGGGCGCGGTCGGTCTCGTCACCGGCAACTTCGTCGGGACGCTCTGTGTCTACCTCGCCCTCGTCGCCTACCGCCGCGAGCAGCTCGGCCTGCAGTTCGATCGCGTGCTCTTCCGCAAGATGCAGCACTTCGGCATGCCGCTCGTCCCGTCGGCGCTGGCGCTCTGGGTGATCAACTTCGTCGACCGCCGCTTCGTCATCCACTACAACGGCCTGACCGAAGCCGGCGTCTACTCGGCCGCGATCAAGGTCGGCTCCGTCGTGACGTTCGCGATGGTCGCCTTCCGCACCGCGTGGCCCGCCTTCGCCTATTCGATCCAGGACGACAAGGCAGCCCGCCGGGCCTACGCGTTCGTGCTGACCTACCTGCTGACGTTCGCCTCCTGGCTCTCACTCGCCCTCGGGGCTCTCTCACCGTGGCTCGTCGACCTGCTCGCGAACTCGCGCTACCACCGCGCCGAGAAGGGCGTGGCGCTCCTCGCGTTCGCCTTCGCGATCTACGCGGGCTACACGGTGCTCGCAATCGGGAGCGGCCGCGCCCGCAAGACGCAGCTGAACTGGGTCGTGACCGGCATCGGCGCGGCCGCGAACATCGGCCTCAATTTCTGGCTGATCCCCCGCTACGGCATGGTCGGCGCGGCGATCTCGACCGCGGCCGCCTACGTCGTCCTCTTCGCGGGAATGACGGTCTACGCGCAGCGCGTCTACCCGGTGCCCTACCAGTGGCGCCGTGTCGTCACGGCGCTCGGCACGGGCGTCGGGTTGACCATCGCCGCGCGCGTCGGCGGCCTCGACCTGCCGCTCTCGCTCCTTGTCGTCGCGCTCTACCCGGCCGTGCTCGGCGCGCTGGGCTTCTACCAGCGCGCCGAGCTCGTGCGGTTACGGCGTCTGCTCCCCGCCGCCTAGTCGAAGACGTCGGCGGTGACCGTGGCGCCGCGGATCGCGATCGCGCGGTCGACCGCGTTGACGATCGCGCGGAGGGACGCGGTGACGATGCTCGGATGGACCCCGACGCCCCAGACGGCGTCGTCGTCGACGTCGGCCTCGACGTAGGCGGCCGCGTTCGCGTCAGCAGACGCGGACATCGCGTGCTCCGAGTACCCGCGGATCCGCACCGCGATCCCGAAGTGCTGCGCGAAGGCGTCGACAAGGGCCGCGATCGGGCCGTTCCCCTCGCCCACGATCTCCTGCGGCACGCCGTCGACGCTCATCTGCGCGACGAGCCGGTGCTCGTCGGCCTGCCAGCCGGTGATCTCGTAGGGCCGGGTGTGGTCGAGGTAGTGCTGCTTGAACGCGGCGAGGATCTCCTCCGACGTGAGCTCGTCGCCGCGGGAGTCCGTGATCGCCTGCACCTTCTGGGCGAAGTCGACCTGCAGCCCGCGCGGCAGCTCGAAGCTGTGCTCTGTCTCCATCAGGTAGGCGACACCGCCTTTGCCGGACTGCGAGTTGACGCGGATGATCGCCTCGTACGTCCGGCCGAGATCCAGAGGATCGATCGCCAGATACGGGACGTCCCAGAGCTCCGACTCGGCCCGCTGCTGCGCGTACATGCCCTTCTTGATCGCGTCCTGGTGCGACCCGGAGAAGGCCGTGTAGACGAGGTCGCCGACCCACGGGTGCCGCGGGTGCACGGGGAGCTCGTTGCACTCCTGCACGATCCGCTTCGCCTCGTCGATGTGCGAGAGGTCGAGCTGCGGGTCGACGCCCTGGCTGAGCAGGTTGACCGCCATGGTGATCACGTCGACGTTGCCGGTGCGCTCGCCGTTGCCGAAGAGGGTGCCCTCGACGCGCTCGGCGCCCGCCATCAGCCCGAGCTCCGCCGTCGCGACCGCCGTCCCGCGGTCGTTGTGCGGATGGACGCTGAGGATGAAGTGGTCGCGCGCCGACACGTGCCGCTGGAACCACTCGAGCCGGTCCGCGTAGACGTTCGGCGGAAACGCCTCGACGGTCGTCGGCAGGTTGAGGATCATCCGCTCCTGCGCCGTCGGTCCCCACTCGCCCATGACCGCCTCGCAGATCTCGAGCGCGTAGTCGAGCTCCGTCCCGTGGAAGCTCTCCGGCGAGTACTCGAAGACGATCGTGGTCTCGGTCGTCGCAGCGAGCTCCTTGCAGAGCGCCGTCCCGCGCACTGCGAGGTCGCGGATGCCGTCCCGGTCGAGCCGGAAGACGACCCGCCGCTGCGTCTCGGAGGTCGAGTTGTAGAGGTGGACGATGGCGCGGTGCGCGCCCTCGATCGCCTCGTAGGTGCGGATGATCAGCTCGGGCCGGGCCTGCGTGAGCACGGCGATCGTCACGTCCTCGGGGATCCGGTCGTCCTCGATCAGGCTGCGGACGAAGTCGAAGTC
>CAIYXH010000044.1 GCA_903930195.1 uncultured Actinomycetes bacterium
AGCGCCTCCGCGCCCGCGACATCGTCGACTCCGAGTCCTCCGGCGTCGCGGAGTGGGAGGTGCGCGTCGAGCTCGGGTCGCACGCCGACGCCCATGACTTGGCGGACAGGCTCGAGGGCGAAGGCTTTCGCGTCGTGCGCCGCTGGACGTACGTCCTCGTCGGGGTCGATGACGAGGAGAGCGCCTCGGCGCTCGCCGAGCAGCTGAAGGCCGAAGCGCCTGCCGGTGCGACCGTCGAGGTCGCCCCGGGGAGCGGGCTCGTCTGGCAGGTTCTGCCGGGCAACCCGTTCGCCGTCTTCGGCGGACTCGCCGGCTGATCCGCGAGGTCGGATCCCGGCTCGAGCTGACCGTCGCCGGTCAGGTCCAGCTCGCCTTCCACGTCGCGGTCGCCGCGGATGCGAGCGGAGGGCTCGACGTCGTCGACCGTCTCGACCTCAGCCTCGACGGGCGGACACTCACCTTCAAAGAGCTCGCCGCACAGCACGGCGGACGGGTTCACGTCGCCGAGTGCGGCCCCGGCTTCCTGGTCGCCGACTACACGGCAACAGTGACCGGCACGGCGACTCCCGCGGACGTCGCCGAGATCGAGCTCTTCACCTACCGGCAGCCGAGCCGCTACTGCGAGTCCGACCGCTTGGAGGCGTTCGCCCGCTCGGAGTTCGGCGGGCTCTAGGGGAAGGAGCTCGTCGACGGGATCTCGTCATGGGTCGGCACGCGTGTCGCCTACGTCTCGGGCAGCAGCCGCCCGACCGACGGTGCTGTCGAGACGCTGCTCGCCTGCCGGGGTGTCTGCCGCGACCACGCTCACCTCACCGTGGCGCTGCTGCGCGCGATGGAGGTTCCCGCCCGTATGGCCGCCGTCTACGCACCGGGCCTCGCTCCGATGGACTTCCACGCCGTCGCCGAGGCCTACGTCGGCGGCGCCTGGCACGCGGTCGACCCGACACTCCTCGCCCCGCGCCAGACGATGGTGCGCATCGCCACGGGGCACGACGCGGCGGCGACGGCCTTCCTCAGCAGCTACGGCGCGCCGATCATCCTCGAGCGCATCGAGGTCTACGCGAGCTCGGACGGACCGCTCCCCGGGGACGATCCCGGCGAGCTCGTCTCACTTGGCTGAGGCCGCAATAATAAGGCTCGACCGGAGCTTGATGGAATTGCGCCTGCCTAATCAGGCATTAGGAGTTTCGGAAGTCTATTCCGAACTACAGAGACAAAAGACAACCAGAAGGACCCTACGTGGGCGGGAATGGACCTCGTAAGGGGTCTCTGCTTTCACGGTGGGAAGCCGTCGGCCCAAAGTCTGTGGCGGCCAAAGGTCGAACCGGTCTGGTCGAAGTCGACGAATTGCGGATCGGGACGCAATCGTTTGCGTTAGCCGCGGTCTGTGTCATCCCTACGCTTAAGTGGGCAACAAACTACTACAAACTGTGCTGACGGTAGGAAACGCGTAAGGATCGCGGTGTATTTTGGGTATAGCGGCGCAATTCACTTGCGCTCGGAGAGGACGTCCACGTAATTAAGCCCGCGAACTCGGTCTCAACTGCATGCGGCAATTGGCAAGACCGGGTTCTGCGGCTCAATGACAACTCTCAAGAACTCCCTTTCCCATGTGGGTATGACACCGCGCCAGTGGCGCCGGCGGAGTCTGCTCGTTGTCGCCCTCCTCGCAGCCTTCGTGCTCGGGCAGACGCCCGGCTGGCTCGAGGTGCGCCTCGCGACCCGGCCGAACGGCTCGACCGCGTGGGTGCGGAGCGCCGACGTCTCGCTCACGTACGACCCGTACCGGATCGAGGTCAACCTGAGCACGCGCCACGTCCGCCTGCTGCGCGGCTCGACGGTTCTGCTCGACGTCCAGGGAACGTTCGGCTCGAAGCGGTACCCGACGCCGACGGGCTCGTTCTTCGTGGCGCTCCTCGCCCGTGCGCCCGACGCGAGCTACGGCCCCTTCGTCCTGGTTACTTCTGCCCATTCACGCGCGATCGCGAATTGGCAAGGCTCCGGCGACGCGATCATCGGCATCCACGGCCTTCTCGGCGGCGCTGCCTCACACGGCTGCATCCAGCTGCCGCTCCGCGAGCTCGAGCAGTTCCGTCAGGTTCCCGCAGGCACCCCGATCACGATCACCTGACCAAAACGGACACTTGCCGTCACCGTTGTGTTCGAGTCGGATGAGGATGGTCGGGTGCTCGCCTCGATCCTGCAAGGTTGGGGCGTCTTTAGTCAGGGCCGCTCTCACGATGAAGCACGTCCAGTCCTGTCCCGGTGTTCGAGCCCTTCGTGCCACCCGAGTAGACTCCCGGCGATGCGCCGCCGACTCCTCGGGATGTCGCTGCTCGGACTCCTGACAGCGCTCGCCGTCGCCGCGGTCGCGACCGCCGGCCCAGCGACGAAGACGGTGGCCGTGACCTTCACGGGTGGCTTCGTGATCCAGTCCGACGACTACGGCCGGCCGGTGCCGCTCTACGCCTCGATGCTCGGCGTGACGCCGGCGATCTTCCGCCAGGCGTTCAGCGGCGTCCATCCGAGCTCGACCCACACACCGACAGCCGCCGAGGAGCAGGCGAACAAGGCGCAGCTGCTCTCGGTGCTCGGGCCCTACGGCGTCACGAACGACGAGATGGACAACGTCGCCGACTACTACCGCTTCGACTCCCTGAACGGCCAGACCTGGCCGCATCGGGTGGCAACGGCGGTGGCGACGATCAAGGGCGGGAAGGTCATCTCCATCCGGCTCACCGACGGCGGCTCCGGGTACCCGTACCCGCCGACCGTCTCGATCCCCGGCTTCCCGACGGTGCAGGCCACGGCGAACCTGGTCTTCACGACGACGTTCGCCACGAACGGCCACGTCGGCTCGATCACGCTCGCGCGCTAGACGTCCTTCTGCGGGTGGATCGTCTCGCCACGGGCGAGCATCGCGACGAACTGCTCGATGCGGCGTGCCCGTGTCTCCGCGCGCTTGGCCTCGCCGACCCGGTAGAGGATTGCGTAGCGGTTCTGGCGATTGAGCTTCGCGAACATCGCGTGCGCGTCGGCATCGGCGGCAAGCGCAGCCTCGAGGTCGGCCGGCACCTCGATCGTGGCTGAGCCGGCGTAGGCGACATCGAGGCGCCCGTCGCCTCGCGCGCGCTCGAGCTCGGCGAGCCCCGCCGGATGCATCCGGCCGTCGGCGACGAGCCGCACGACGAGACCGACGTTCCGCTTCGACCACGCGCTCCGCGCCCGGCGGCGGCTGAACCGCTGGAGATACGTGGCCTCGTCCCGGCGCCGCACCTGCCCGTCGATCCAGCCGTGGCACAGCGCCTCGTCGAGGGCGTGGTCGTAGCTGAGACTCGTCGGCTCGACCGTTCCCTTCTTCGCGAGCACGAGCCAGACGGCGTCCGGTGATTCGTGGTTCTTCGCGAGCCAGGCGCGCCATGCGGCCGCGTCGCGAACCATCAGCTCGTCCGGGTCGGTCACGGCCCAAGTCTGGCACGAGCCTGCGCGATCGCGTGCTTGCAGAAGGCGTTCGCGCGGCGCGTACTCGCCGCGCGATCAAACGTCTCGTCCTCACCGGACGAGCGTGCGCGCGGGCTCGGGCCTGCCGGTCGGTTTCACGAGCACGGCCAACTCGCCGTCCCCGACGGCCTCACGATTACCTGGCCGGGGTCCGGGAAGGGCTCGATGACAAGCGGCGTCGGGCACGGCACCTCGACGGCGACCTCGATTCCCCGTCCATGTTCGAACGGCAGCCGCAGCGCGCACGGGGCCTACCGCTCCGTGGTCAGCGTCACCGCTGTGACGACCGTCGAGACGCTGATCCTTTCAGGCTTCCCGACCTGAGCCTCTTTCGTCGCGAGTGGCTATGACGCGGCGATGTCTGCGGCGATCTCCTTGCCCGCCGTGCGTGTCAGCGCCGGAAGGTCGACGAGACGCGCGACGAACGCGGACGCCTGCCGCGGCGTGAGGAGAACCGTGTCGTGCTTCCGGCGGCCTTTCGGAGCGCTGCCGTCGTCGGTTACGTGCGCCACGACCTCCTCGGCGTAGGGCATGACGATGGCGCCGTTCGGCCTCAGGTGTCCGCGATCAGGGCCCGGGGGAAGGGAGATCGTCACGAAGCCACTGCTTTTGCGCACGCAGACGATGGCGGCGACGCGACCACTGCGATCGAGAAGATCCCACGCATCGGGACGACGATGATGCGCGGTCTGGCCGAGCAGAACCTCGTCGAGGATGTCGAGAGCACTCATTGGCGTGTCTCGAGAGTGACGGAAAGGCCGCTCAGGGAATGCTGGCCGCGAACCCGATCGGACCGCCGGGCGCGTCGCCGCAGGCGATCGAGACCGAAACACCCACGGCGAAGTGGCTGGTGGTGACGAGCCACTGCTCGAAGAACGGCGGCAGTGCGCAGGTCGTCCCGTCCACGGTGATGCTGGAGGGGGTCAGGGATTCGATGACACCGGAGGCGTGCGCGGTCTCGCCCTGGATGGTCACACTGCCGGGGCCGAACGTCGCCGAACTCGTGACGCACACACACGAAAGCTGACCGCCGACGACCGTGGACGAGCTCACCTCGGGCGTGTCCTTGATTCGTTGGAGCACGCGGTTGAGGCAGCCGATGCTCACAGCCTCGCCCACGTCGAACCGCCCGGTGAGCGCGCGACGCAGCTTGGCGTCGACGCTGCAGGAAAGGCGCCCGACCTGGATTTGCGACCCGAGCTTCGTGATCGTTCCGGTCGAGCCGTTCACCAGCTCGGCTTTGGTCGGTGCCGCGGCACGAGCTGGGCCGGCGAACGCCGCAAATGACAACGCCGCGATCACGATGCGCATTAGCCGGCCCATTTCGTGCAAGCATGACAGGCGGTTGCCCGTTTGGCTAGGCGCGCTACTTCTTGGAAAGAGAGAGCGTCTCGGCCTGCGGCGTGCAGGTCATCGTGCTGTTCCCACTGAGCTCGTTCTCTCGCGCCTGCGCAAGGCTCGGGCTCGCGGTGTAGATCGTCACCGTGCCGCTGCCTCCGCCCTTCGCCACATGGAACACCAGCGCCGGTGTATTGCTCCCGTCGTGCAGCGTCGCATTACCGCCCTTGTCGAGCGCGTACGGGCCGGCCGGAACTCTCAACGGCTTGTAGGCCTGGAACGGCTTCTTCGTATACGGGTTGATCGTCGCGGGCGCGCCGCCCGACTCACACTGCGGACGCGACACCCACGAGGACAGCGTCACCGTTGCCGCTCCTCCGCTGCCGCAGGGCGTGTACTCGAGCTTGACGAAGTTCTTCGTGCTGGAGCCCTGGAGCGTGGTCGTCTCGGCTGCGGTTGATGTCGCGCCGGTTCGCCGCATGGTTCCGTTGATCGTGGCGTCTTCGACCTTGCACGTGTCGAAGTCGACGTTCGTCTTGTCCGAGGTGAGGTCGACGCTCTCGTGGGTGGGATCGAAGCCACGGTCGCCGTCGCTCGGCACCACGTCGTACGTCCCCTTCGGGAGGGTCAACGTGTAGTTGCCCTTGTCGTCGGTCGTGGTCGAGTGGCCTTCCGCGCCCTCGGCCGTGACGGTGACGCCGGGCGCGGGCGACGGCTTGCCGCTGCACGTGCTCGCCGACAGGCTGCACGACACGGCGCGAACCGTCCCGGAGAGCCGTCGAACACGAAGGCCCCCGGGACGAGCGCCCCATTCCTGAACGAGTACATCCGCGTTGCCAGCAAGTCGTCCTTGCTCTGGCCCGGCGCGAGGTCGCGCGCGACGTAGTTCAGATCGAGGTCATTCACGACACTGAACTCAGCAGTCGGTGCCTTGTAAGTCCAGTCGTCGTGGAGCCCCGTCGTGTTGTTGATGTGCCAGAACCTCGGATCACCGTTCACAACGCCGGCGACGAAGATCCACAAGACGATGTCGAGCTTCGCCGTGATCCAGACGCTCGAGAGCGCGGCACCCAGCCCCTCGCAGAACTCCGCGAGCTCTTCGTCGGGCCGCTCGGTGGAGTACCGCTCGAGCCAAGCCCGAGTATCGATTCCCTCGAGCGTCTCGGTGCCGACGTAACCGATCACGCCGGTGAAGTCGATGGCCGTCCTGACGACGATGTGCTTCTTGCTGCGCTGTCCGGGCATCGCCAACACGTCGATCTGGCCGTCGCGCAGCTCGACCGCCTGGCTGTCCGCGCTCATGACGACGCCGGTCGACGTGATGTCCAGAGCCAGAAGTCCCATCTCCGATCGATCGTAAGCAAAGCTACCGACCGAACATCTGTTCGTATACTCCCGATCTGGGACGCGCGAACGCCAACCTGTATCCGATCTTCTTGCACGCTCTCCGGGAGGGGAAGCTCGAGGTCGCAGAGCGCGTCGCCCGGGAGTTGACGTCGATCAACCTCGCCGACGCTCTAGAGCTCACAGCGCTGATTGCGAGGTCCAACCCGCGGCGAGCGGCGCGGGTGAGCGCGAAGTGGCTCATGCGGTACCTGGAGGACTTGGGCGCCCCAACGATGCGCGACGCGACTGCCGCGGTAGGTGCGCTTACCGCCCTCGGTGGGTCCGAGCATGACGATGCCCTCGCTGCGCTGAGAGCGATGGCGGCGCGGGCGTCATCTGCACGGAGGCATCGGGGCGCCCGCGCTGCCACGCCGATCGCATGCGAGTCTCGTTAGGACATCACCGAGGTCGGGCTCAGGCTGGCTCGATTTTCAACCGCCGGCGCCTGTCCACAAGCTCAAATCCGACCGCTCCCGCTCCCACCGCCGCGATGATCCCGTGGC
Source organism: uncultured Actinomycetes bacterium (assembly GCA_903930195.1). Lineage (GTDB taxonomy): Bacteria > Actinomycetota > Thermoleophilia > Gaiellales > Gaiellaceae > PALSA-600. The sequence goes on from CAIYXH010000044.1 coordinate 6,729, forward strand.
CGACGGCCGGAACGCTGAACAGGGCATATCCGATGAGGCCGCCGCAGACAAGGACGTACCACCGCCGAGTCCAGCTCTGACCGCGGTAGCGGCGTAGGAGGAGACTGAGCGTCATGCCGGCGGGTACGCCGACGACCGCAGCGGCCTTGGCCCAGGCCGGAGCGTCGAGGCTGAGGTTGACCGCTTCGAAGACGAGCCACGCCTCGAGCATGAGGCAAATAAGGGAGCGCCAGTTGGTCACCGCCGCGAACGGTATCCGTGCGGTCTCATTGAGCCCCTAGGCCGTGCGCCAGTGATGCGCCAGTTGATCGTCGAATCGAGCGAATCACAGCGGATGGGAGCGGATGATCGGCTTGATCGCGGGGTTGCCAGGAACCCGCATGGTTAGCGGGTTTCTGGCTTAGAGAGACGGAGGGGAGAGGATTTGAACCTCCGATCGGCTTGCACCGATACGGTTTTCGAGTGCGTTGGCCCACGTCCGTCTGGGTGCCGCCGCGTGCAAAAGGCGCGTGCTGATGCGGCCTCGTTGCGACGACCGGGGCTCTTCGTCCGCTGACGGTCGCTTCGCTGCTAACGGGTTCGTTTGCAGATCGCTTGCAGATGCGACCACACGGAGTCATACGATGAGCCCGTGACTACCGAGGGTGATGACTTTCATCCGCTGGCGCTGAGTCAGAGACGGCACGGCCATGGCGAGTAAGCGGCAACAGAAACGCCGGTCTGCCCGGAGCCAAGGCCGTGGCCGTAATGTGAGTAGTTCGAGGATCGACGCCGTGCAGCAGGGTCGTGTCGCAGACGAGGCTGAGCGGACACCGTCGGAGGCCGAGAGAATTGAGGCTCAAGCGGCGATCGATGACTTTTTCAGAAAGATCCCGGCACTGATCGAGGAGCGGCGCGAAAGAATACGCGCTTCGATGGAGCGGTTCGACGCGTTCGATGTTCTGGCGAATCTATTGCTCAGGAACGTGCCGCAGAACCCAGAGACGTATAGGGAAAGCGCCCATGACGGACTAATGGCGTACGTCGAATATGCGGCACTCATCCTGACTGAGCGCTCAACACGAGCGGCCATTTCACCTCAGGTATTGCCGATTGGTCAGAACGAAATGGATCTATGGATGAGCGAACTAGAAGAAATCGTACGGCTCTCGATGTGGGAAAAGATCCGCTACAGGAAGGGAGGTGAAGAACCCACTGAGCAGGCGCGCGCAAGTGTGCGCGCCCAGATACTCAATCGGGAGCTCTTCCTGCGAAATCCTGTATACGACTGGCAGGAGGAGGCGACTCTTAGGAGTCTCTTTTCAGAGCCGGATATAGAGAACGCGCTGAAAGAACGTGTCGGATTCACGATCGATGACGCGCTTAAGCTCCAAGCAGCCTTTTCGGAGGAAAGAGTGAAGCGTTTCGGGAATCGTCTCGACTCTGCACAAGCGTTCTCAAACAATTTGCTCCGCCGTCTTGAGCAGCTTCGGAAGAAGCCTCATATGAGGCTGAAAGAACATGAGGAGCCTCTAACAGACTTCCTAACCGATTCTCGACGTAGTGCCAAGAAGAGCATCGAAAAGTCTCTTTGGGCGTGGGCCTGGCTTGGGATAGGTTCGTCGTTCGCGCTAAGCGCATCAGATCTGGCAGCGACTTCAGGCGTTGATGTGGAGATCGTGAAGAGCTTTGCGGAGTTCTTTTCAAGTCGCTTCGGTGAGAACCCCGAGCCGACAGTGATCCTAGAAGGACATCATCGGATACGGCAAAGGCCGATCATCGATGACGGTCAAGGATGCTACCTCTGCATGTCTCCTGGAAACCTTCTCTTTGCTCTGAGATCGCGTCTCGAGGAAGCTCTTAAGGTTGAACGACCAGAATTTCCATCACGCTGGCAGAGGTACAATGGGATACGGAAAACATATGTGGAGACGAGAGCAGCAAATCTGATCGCAACGGCTCTTAAGACCAATCAGATTTGGAGAAATGCGAAATATACGATAGACGGTGGCGATGAAAATGAGCTAGACGCACTCGTCGTTGTCGGAACGGTTGGCTTCATCGTTGAGGCGAAAGCAGCCTCTCTTTTCTCTCCGGCGAGGCGTGGAGCTCCAGGCCGTCTGAAACGCGACGTAGAGGATGTTCTGAGCCACGCCTCAACTCAAGCAGAGCGTCTACGCAAGGCGTTGGAGGCAGACGCCGACGTGATCATTAAGCACGACGGGAAGGAAATTCATCTCGATGCACCGCTGACGCGGCTCTTCTCAGTTGCGGTCATCTTGGATGACTTCAGCGGCTTCGGTGCGAAGATCTGGGAGTTGGCCGAAGCGGGCCTCTTGGAAGTCGCTGAGCCGATTCCTTGGATTGTGACCGTCGACGAGCTTGAAATCATCGTGGATCTACTTCAATACCCAGGGATGCTCCCTGACTATCTCTTGCGTCGTCGCCGTCTCAACGAACTTAAGCTAGTGCATGCATCCGACGAACTTGATCTCTTTATCCATTATCTCTACTACGGACTTATCTTCGATGAATTCTCCGACGGCGATGAGGTTCCTGACGCCATATTTCTACAATCGCTGACGGATGACTTGGACGCCTACTACAACTGGTTGCATGGCGTCAGAAAGACTAAGGCTAGAAAGCCTCAGCAGAAGATCGTCGGTGATTTCAAGATGCTCATGGATGCATTAGATGAGTGCCCCTCGCCTCATCGCATTGAAGTTGAGATGGCCGTTCTTGGGCTAGATGGCGAGGGGCGTCTAACGATTGGACGTCAATTCAACCGCTTGCGGGTCGCTGCGACTCAGGACAACGAATTTCATGATGTCACATTCGTACATGGAGTCCCTGACGGAGGCTCGAGCTGTGCCATCGGAAGTTCCACCAGCAGGCCATCGTGCTCGCTCCGTCTGTGAGCTTCGGCTGCATCGACTGCTCTGGTGGCGTAGACGAGAGCTGAGCGGGCGACTTTCAAGACACTGATCGTCTCGTGGACGAATGACTCCCAGTCAAGACGGTTCAAAGCCTCGTCGTTGCTCACCGAGCCATCGAGGAAGTCGCCAGTAACCAGAAAGCGGTGTGTCAGCGTGTGTCGTCGCCCGATGAGATGACCGAGAGGCGAGTCGTGCTCAAGGTCGGCGGCAAGATCGATCAGAGCGTAGAGGCCAAGATTGAAACGCTCCTCGGTGAGCCACGAGACAAAGATCGGATCAATCGTCGTCTTCGCGCCCCAAAAGTCCCGGAACGAGATTGATTTCGCCGATCGCCCAGTCTCGAAGTAGAGGTGGATGAAAACGGCGATCTGATCCAGGACGTTGGCGGCCGCCACGAACGCTTGAAGAGCGATGCCGGTTCGAAGCCCGAAGCGGGATCCGAGGTGCGTGTCGTAGAAGACTCCGCGATTCCGAACGGTGTCGAGTGCCTCTCGCGCCTCTGCTCTCGATTCCGTGCCAAGCCAGATCAGGTAGCGCGCGCTTACGTATCCCTGCTTGAGAGCGTTGTAGGCGTCAAACAGACGATCAGCCCATCGCTCATCGCGAGCGTCGAATCCCCCAGAGAGGCTGTGAAAGAAAAGCGGATCGAGGATCGGAGTGTCTTCGCGCAGACAACGGTGCGAGACATGCAGGAATAGCTCGTTTTTACGGCACCATTCAAGATGGTGATCGTCCCATTGGGCGACTTCATGACGATGCGGTGTCGGATCGGCTGGAAGCCTGGCCCGTAAGGCTTCAAAGCGGCTCAACGCGGACTGACCCCCATAGCGCAGTAGATCGTCCCGGCGCTCTAGCGCACGATCCAGTTCGAATGCTGCATCGTGGATCACCGCTGACACGTGAGGTCCCATGAATCGTGCAGTGCCCTCAAGTGCGACCGCGACGTTCGCACGCGCCATAGCGAAGTCCGGGTCGATCGCAAACGCATGCTCCCACGCTTCGACTGCTTCGATGTGTCGCCCCATCTGGCTATAGGAGTTTCCGAGGTTCGTCAAAGCCTGCAGCCGTACGTCGTTCGTCAGCGACGTGTCGTGATGCGCACGCTGGAAATTCGACCGCGCCTCATGAACATGATGACGGGCGTCTGCGAAGGCTTTTGCCGGAGTCGTGTCCTCAAGCGCGATGTCGAACAAGGCGAGTTCGGCGTTCCCAAGGTTGTAAGCCCAATCGAGCGTCTTCCCCTCGAGTGAGCGCCAAAGCCGAGCACCAGTGGCTACAAGCGCGGATTCACCGAGGGCCTCGCCAGCCTCTGTGTAGGCATAAGCGCGAAGGTGGGTAACCGGAACTTCATGCCCTCGGATGCCATCGGCCAACGCGACAGCCTCGTGGCCGCTCCCTCGGTCGATCAGCGCACGGATCTCGGCTCCTACGCTGCTCACTTGGACAGCTGTCTCGACCGGCTCGACCATCTCACCAACGTAGTGCTGGCGTCGGCCATCAAGGAACGAGCGGAGTGCGCGCCAGTCGCGCGCCAGTCGTATACATCGAGGAGCGGCTTTGAGCGGCCTTGGCCGGAATCTCCCGAGGCGGACACGGCCATCTATCCACGCCAAAAGCCCGCATGGTTAGCGGGTTTCTGGCTCTAAGAAGCGGAGGGGAGAGGATTTGAACCTCCGATCGGCTTGCACCGATAACGGTTTTCGAGACCGCCGCATTCGACCGCTCTGCCACCCCTCCGGAGCACCGACAGCCTAGCGGCGGGGCCGCGCGGCGGGTGCGGTTCGGATGAACGGAGAAGGAGGGATTCGAACCCTCGAGGCAGGGATTACCCCACCTAACGCCTTAGCAGGGCGCCGCCTTCAGCCACTCGGCCACTTCTCCGAAGCCCGCGCATCCTACCGCAGCCCTTCTGCGGGCTTCGCGCCTACGCGCGTGCCGCTGAGCGGAGGCTCAGGAGCCGGCGGAGGTGGAGACGAACGCAGCCACGTCCTGGATCTGCGTCGCGCTCAGCTGACTGAACGCAGGCATCGCGCCCGCCCCATTCGTGACCCGGTCGACGACGAGCGCAACGCTCGGCTTCGCGTCGTCGAGGTTCGGGCCGACGGTGCCGGTGGTACCTGCCGCCTTCAGCGTGTGGCAGCCGCCGCAGCCGGAGCTTGCGAAGACCGCCTTGCCCGCCGTCGCATTGCCGGCCGGGGCGGTGCTCGTTGTGGTCGTCGCGCCGGGCGTGGAGCCGGTCGCCTCCGACGACGCCTTGCTCTCCTTGCCGAAGACGAGGATCGAGGCCATCATCGCGAGGAAGAAGCAGACGCAGAGCGGGAGATACCAGACGAGGCCCTTCTCACCCGGGAAGTTCGGATAGAACCGCGGGAGCACGAAGGACGAGACGAGCGCGAAGAGGATGAAGAGGCCGCCCATCGTGGCGAGCCCGATCTGGTGCCCCGTCGAGAGTCCGTAGATCACGGCCTGGAACCTACCGCACCGGCCGGACCGATGCGTCAGTTCTGCCTGCGGACGCCACAGAATCCAAACCGAATGACCCCCTTTATGGTTAGGGGACCCGTGTGGAGCTCTGCGACCATGAATGGGTGAACGGGGTGAAGGGGTAGTGGGGCTTCCGGTCTACAGCGGACCGTTCGAGGCGACGCAGGCAGAACGCCTCCTCTGGCGTGCCGGCTTCGGGCCGCGGAAGGGCGAAGCGGCGGCGCTCGCGAAGGTCGGGCTGGAGCAGGCCGTCGACTCGCTTGTCCATCCGGGCCCCGAGCAGCTCGTCGGACCGACGCCCCACGACAACAACGGCCACCCGCTCGCGCCGTACGACGCCTGGGGCCACGACCACTGCTGGTGGCTCGACCGCATGGTGCGCACCTCCCGGCCGCTCGTCGAGCGGATGACGCTCGTCTGGCACGACTGGTTCGCCACCTCGAACGACGGCGTCGGCGACCAGCGCCTGATGCTGAACCAGAACGAGCTCTTCCGCCGCAACGCGCTCGGCTCGTTCCGCGACCTGCTCCTCGGGGTCACGGCCGACCCGGCCATGCTCCTCTGGCTGAACGGGACGGAGAACATCAAGGGCGCGCCGAACGAGAACTACGGGCGCGAGATGATGGAGCTCTTCACGCTCGGCGCAGACCGCAGCGCGTACACCGAAGACGACGTCCGCGAGCAGGCCCGGGCGCTCACCGGCTTCCAGAACCGGTGGACGAAGAACCGCGGCGACTTCGACTTCCACTTCGACCCGGCCCACCACGACGACGGCACGAAGGTCGTCTTCGGCAAGCGCGGGAACTTCGACTGGAAGGACGCCTGCGACCTGTGCCTCGGCAACGCGAAGCACCCGTCGTTCTTCGTCACGAAGCTCTGGTCGTACTTCGTGCCGACGCCGCCGTCGCCCGCGACGCTCGCCGGGCTCGAGGCGGTCTACACCGCCGACAACCAGCTGAAGCCGGTGCTCCAGGCGATCCTGCTCCACCCCGACCTGCACGAGGGCCAGCGGATGGTGAAGCCGCCGACCGTCCACATCGCCGGGCTCCTGCGCCGCATCGGCATGGGCATCACCACGACCGACTGGGCCTGGATCGGACTGCTCTCGGGGCAGCAGCTCTTCTACCCGCCGAATGTCGCGGGCTGGGACGACACGCGCTGGCTCGACACCGCCACCTTCCGCGGCCGCTGGATCGGCGTCGGCCGGATCCTGCAAGACCGGGTGCTCAACCCGCAGAAGCCGCCCAAGAAGCTGGCGACCGACGCGCCGTCGCTCGTCGACGCCGCGAACACCTTCTGGGACACGCCGCCGCTCTCACCGGCCACCGGGCGGCTCCTCGAGTCGTTCGCCGCGAGCGGGCTGAAGACCGCGACGGCCGACTGGGAGAAGCAGCAGTACCCGGTGCTCGTCGAGAACGCCCTCCGCCAGCTCATCGCCGTCAGCCCCGACCTCCAGACCGCCTGATGCCGCGTCACGCCTGCAACGAGTTCGAGCGCCGCGCCTACGCGGGTGCAGGCCTGCCGACGATCGAGCAGGGCATGCCGCAGCCCGCCGGCACCGGGGTCTCGCGCCGCGCGTTCCTCGCGCGCTCGCTCGGGCTGGCTCTCACCGTTTATGGGGCCGGTAAGCTCGACCTCCTCGAGAGCGGCATCGCCCAGGCAGCGAGTGAGAGCGCGAACGCGAAGGTGCTCGTCTCGGTCTTCCTGCCGGGCGGGGCCGACGCGCTCTCCGTCCTCTATCCCGAGGGCGACCCGCTCTACCGCAAGCTGCGCCCGAACCTCGCCGTCACGGGTGGGGAGCCGTTCACCGAGGACACGACGCTCTCCTGGAACCCGGCGCTGTCGCCGCTCGCCCAGTTGCACGGCGAGGGCAAGGTCAGCGTCATGCCGGCGATCGGCTACGACCATCCCGACCAGTCGCACTTCACGTCGCGGCACTACTGGGAGGTCGGGGCGACCGACGCCGATCTCAACACCGGCTGGCTCGGCCGCTACCTCGACCACGTCGGGACGGCCGACAACCCGCTGCAGGGCGTCTCGATGACCGGCCAGCTCGAGCCGACGCTCGCGACCTCGCGCGTGCCCGTCGCCGCGATCGACGGGCCCGACCAGTACACCTTCTCCGCCCAGAACGTCTGGGGGCCGGTGCAGGACCACATGCTCGAGACGCTCGGGAAGTTCGGGAGCCTCGGCGGGAGCGATCCGGCTGCTCGCACCGCGGCGGACGTCGCGTCGCAGTCGAACCGGCTCCGCGGGCAGCTCGCCCCGTTCGCCGACAAGACGAAGCTCGTCGTCCCCGTCCCCTATCCGCAGGGGACAGATCCGTTCCCGACGCACCTCCAGGGCCTCGCCGCCATGCTCCACGCCGGCCTGCCCGTGCGGGTCGTGGCGCTCGAGGCGTCGGGCGAGTACGACACGCACGCCGGCCAGGCCGCCGCGCTGACACCCGCGCTGGCATTGACCGCGCAGTCGCTTCTGGCCTTCCAGCGTGACCTCGAGGCGCGCGGGCTCGCCGACCGCGTGCTCACGCTCGTCTGGAGCGAGTTCGGCCGCCGCGCCCAGGAGAACGGCTCGAAGGGCACCGATCACGGCGCCGCGGGCACGGCGTTCCTGATCGGGACGAAGGCAGAGGGGAAGATGGTCGGCGAGTTCCCCGGGCTCGCGCACGGCCTCGACGCCGACGGGAACACGAAGCCGACCGTCGACTTCCGCGGCGTCTACGCCTCGCTCCTCGAGCGCTGGCTCGGCGTCGACGCCGGCGCGATCATCCCCACGGCCGGCCACTTCAGCCGGCCGAAGCTCGTCCGCGTGTAGTCAAGCCTGGGTCAGACCGAAGCTCCGACCCTCGACCCGGCACGTGCCTCGCCGGGGTACAACATGGGCGCCCACGTTCACGCCAGGGAAAGGACTCCCAGTGCCCAGCAGCCTCACTGACGCGCAGCGCGCTTTCATCCGCGAGAACCCCTTCGTCGCCGTCGCCGCGACCCTTCGCCCCGACGGCAGCCCGCACTCCACCGTCGTCTGGATCGACGAGGAGGACGGCAAGGTCATCTTCAACACGGCCGCGGGCCGCGCCAAGGAGCGCCACCTCGCGCAGGACGGGCGCATCTCGATCACCGTCATCGACCCGGCCGACGCCTACAAATGGGTCTCGGTCAGCGGCACCGCCACGCTCGAGACCGAGGGCGCGCGCGAGCACATCGACAAGCTCTCGAACAAGTACATGGGCAAGGACTACCCCTGGTACCAGGGCGAGCAGCGGATCATCGTCACCATCACGCCCGAGCTCGTCGACTCGTACGGCTTCGACAGCTGAGCCGATGAACCGCCTGGCCGACGAGACGAGCCCGTACCTCCGCCAGCACGCGGACAACCCGGTCGACTGGTACCCCTGGGGCGACGAGGCGTTCGCGCGCGCTGCCGCCGAGGACAAGCCGGTCTTCCTCTCGATCGGCTACTCGGCCTGCCACTGGTGCCACGTGATGGAGCGCGAGTCGTTCGCGAACCCGGAGATCGCGGCGATCATGAACGAGCACTTCGTCTCGATCAAGGTCGACCGCGAGGAGCGGCCCGACGTCGACGCCGTCTACATGGACGCGATCGCCGCGCTGACCGGGAGCGGCGGCTGGCCGCTCACCGTCTTCCTGCAGCCCGATCGGAAGCCGTTCGGCGGCGGGACGTACTACCCGCCGACCGCGAAACATGGGCTGCCGGCGTTCCGCGACCTGCTCACGAGCATCGCGAACGCGTGGGCCGACAAGGAGCGGCGGCCGAAGATCGACGAGGCTGCGACGCAGATCGTCAAATACCTCCAGGAGGGCGCCGCCCGGAAGCCCGACGAGGGCCCGATCGACGCGTCGGTGACGGCCATGGCCTTCGAGAGCCTGCTGACGCAGTTCGACTACGAGAACGGCGGCTGGGGGACCGCCCCCAAGTTCCCGGCGGCGTCGGCGCTCGAGTTCCTCTTCCGCAAGAACGACTGGAACCTGATCAAGCCCGCGCTCGACCGGATGGCCGAGGGCGGCATGTACGACCTCGTCGGCGGCGGCTTCCACCGCTATTCCGTCGACGCGAAGTGGCTCGTGCCGCACTTCGAGAAGATGCTCTACGACAACGCGCAGCTTGCCTCCGCCTACCTCCACGGCTGGCTCGTCACCGGCAAGGCGCGCTACCGGCAGGTCGCCGAGGAGACGGTCGACTACATGCTGCGCGAGCTCCGGCTCGAGGGCGGCGGCTTCGCCTCGGCGCAGGACGCCGATACCGACGGCGAGGAGGGGCTGACCTACACCTGGCAGCGCCGCGACGACATCCCCGACGAGCTGCTGCACTTCTTCGAGGGCGGCCGCTTCATCATCCGGGGCGAGCTCGACCCGGCGCTGCGCGCGAGCCTGCTCGCCGAGCGCAACGACGGGCCGCAGCCGGCGCTCGACGACAAGGCGGTCACCGCCTGGAACGGCCTCGCGCTCGCCGCGCTTGCCGAGAACGGCCGCTTCCTCGGCCGCGCCGACGTGCTCGACGCAGCGCGCGAGCTCGGCGCGTTCCTGCTCGGCCCCCTCTCGAACCCGGCGAACGGGCAGCTGCACCGCACCTGGCGCGACGGCGTCGCGAAGGGCGCGGGCTACCTCGAGGACTACGCGAACGTCGCCCACGGCCTGCTCGAGCTCCACACGGCGACCGGCGAGCTGCGCTGGTTGACCGAAGCGCGGCGTATCGCCGAGGTCGCCCGCTCGCTCTTCGAGGATCCCGCTGACGGTGGCTTCTTCGACACCCCCGCCGACGGCGAGCAGCTCATCGCTCGCAAGAAGCAGCTCGAGGACAACCCGACGCCGAGCGGCAACGCGATGCTCGCCTACGTCCTCCTGCGGCTCGCCCGGATCTACGGCGACGACGAGGCCGAGGCCGCCGCCGTGAAGGCGCTCGCGCTCGTCCGCGGGCCGGCGCAGCGCGCTGCCCCGTCGTTCGGGACGTCGCTCGTCGCGATCGACTTCTACCTCGCGAAGCCGCGGGAGATCGCGATCGTCGGGCCCATCGACTCGGACGTCGCCCGGGCCGTGCTCGCCGAGTGGGAGCCGCGCTCGGTCGTCGCGATCGGCCCGGCCGACGACGTGCCGCTCCTCGAGGGCAAGACGCTCGTCGACGGGAAGCCGGCGGTCTACATCTGCGAGAAGTTCGTCTGCGCGGCGCCGGTCACCGACGCCGCAGCTCTCGCCGGCTAGACCGCGCCGCGGCCTCGCGCCGTCGAAGAGCCGAAGAACGGAGTCAGATCCCGGTCGACGTCAACTGTCGTTCGTACCGATGGTGTTCCGATTTCTCCACAGGGCGTTGGCGTCGCTGCTCGGTCTCACAGCTGAGGTGTGGGAGAAGCGTTACGAAGCTGTTTCGTCTTGTGGCTTGACAGTTCGAGGTATCTGACACCGAACGGGTCGCAGCCGGGTACGGCGTGCGTGCAACCATGCGGCGGATGGACCTTCTGCGCCGTCCGCTCGAGGACCTGATGGCAGAGGCGCGCGCGACGCGGGAAGCCCGCGGCGGCTCGCTCGTCACCTACAGCCCCAAGGTCTTCATCCCCCTGACGAAGCTCTGCCGGGACGTCTGCCACTACTGCACGTTCGCGAAGCCGCCGCGCCGCGGCGAGCGCGCCTTCATGTCGATCGACGAGGTGCTCGACGTCGCCCGGGCCGGCGAGCGTGCCGGCTGCCGCGAGGCGCTCTTCACCCTCGGCGACAAGCCCGAGCTCCGCTACGCGGCGGCGCGCGACGAGCTCGCCGAGCTCGGCTACGCGACGACGATCGAGTACCTCGCCGCGGCCGCACGGGCCGTGGTCGAGGAGACGAGCCTGCTGCCGCACCTCAACCCGGGCGTGCTCACGCGCGCAGACTTCGATCTGCTCCGGCCGGTCGGAGCCTCGATGGGGATGATGCTCGAGACGGTCTCGACGCGGCTCTCCGAGCGCGGCGGCCCGCACTTCGGTTCGCCCGACAAACTGCCGGCACCGCGCCTCGAGACGCTCAGGCTCGCGGGCGAGGCGCGCGTCCCGTTCACGACAGGGATCCTGATCGGCATCGGAGAGACCCGCGAGGAGCGGCTCGAGGCGCTGCACGCCATCGCCGCCGCGGGCCCGCAGGTGCAGGAGGTGATCGTCCAGAACTTCCGCGCGAAGGCCGACACGAAGATGG
>CAIYXH010000045.1 GCA_903930195.1 uncultured Actinomycetes bacterium
CCTGCTCGCGTTCCGCGCGCCCGACATCCGCGGCGTCGTCGCGTACTCGTCGCTTGGCCAGATGGGCCTGATCACCTACGGCCTCTTCGCCGGCAACGCCCTCGGCTTCGACGGCTCGGTGCTGCAGATGGTCAACCACGGGCTGATCTCGATGACGATGTTCCTGCTCGCCGGGATGGTCGAGCGGCGCACAGCGACGGGCGACTTCGACCGCCTCGGCGGCATGGCCCGCGGTCGGCCGATGCTCGCGACCGTGCTGATGACCGTCGGCGTGATCGCGCTCGCCGTGCCGCTCTCATCGAACTTCGCCGGGGAGTTCCTGATCCTGGCCGGCGTCTTCCAGCAGGGCTGGGTGTGGGGTGTGATCGGCGCCGCCGCGATCGTGCTCGCCGCGATGTACATGCTGCGTTTGATCTCGGCCGTGCTCCACCGCGAGGTCGGCTCGTCGGTCAGCGACGCCGCCCTCGACCTCCGGGGCGCCGAGCTCGCGATCGTCGTACCGCTCGTCGCGCTGCTGATCGCGCTCTCGGCGTGGCCGAACGCCGTCAGCGGACACTCGACGCCCAAGGGCGCGACGACCGCTGTCTGCTCCACCCCGACCTGTGAGGCCGCGCCGTGATCCAGCGGCCGCACGTCGACTGGTTCGCGCTCTCGCCCTCGCTGGCGCTGCTCGCGGCTGCAGGTCTCCTGCTGATGGCCGCCGTCTTCGGCCCGAAGCGCACGCGCAAGCCGATCTCGGCGTTCATCTGCGGCGCCGGCTTCGTCGCAGCACTCGTCTTCGCGATCGTGCTTGACGACCGCAGTGCCAAGGGCGCAGCGCTCGTCCACGACGCGATCTTCCGCGACCGCTGGGCCGCCTACGCGCAGATCCTGATCGCGGGCTGCGGTGTCGTCGCGGTGCTGATCTCCTACGGCGAGCGCTGGCGCGAGGAAAACCTCTCCGAGTACTACGCCCTGCTCGCCTCCGCCGGCGCCGGGATGATCTTCTTCGTCCAGGCCTCGAACCTGATGACGATGTTCCTGGGGCTCGAGTGGTTCTCGATCGCGCTCTACGTGATGTGCGCGATCGACATCGACCTCGTCGGCTCGCTCGAGGCCGGCCTCAAGTACCTGATCATCGGCGCCTTCGGCTCCGCGACGCTCCTCTTCGGCTCGGCGCTCGTCTACGGCGCCACGGGCCAGCTCGCCTTCGACCAGATCGGCACCGCCCACGTCACGAGCACCTCGCTCCTCGTCCTCGGCCTCGCGCTCGTAATCGCCGGGCTCGCGTTCAAGACCTCTGCCGCGCCGTTCCACATGTGGACGCCGGATGCCTACCAGGGCGCCCCCACGCCGGTCACCGCGTTCATGGGCTCGGCGACGAAGGTCGCGGCGCTCGTCGTCACCTACCGGATCCTCCTCACCGCCTTCCCGCACGACGAGCACCTCTGGACGTGGGCGCTCGCAGGGATCGCCTGCGCCTCCCTCGCGATCGGCAACCTCGGCGCACTCGCCCAGCAGAACGTGAAGCGGCTCCTCGCCTACTCGTCGGTCTCGCACGCCGGCTTCATGCTGATCCCGATCGCCTCCGCGAACGCGATCGGCGGCCGGGCCCTCCTCTACTACCTCGTCCCCTACTGCGCGATGTCGCTCGGCGCGTTCGCCGTCGTCGCAGCGCGCGAGCGCGAGCTCGGGGCGCCGGTCACACTCGACAACCTCGTCGGCTTCGGCTGGGAGCGCCCGTTCCTCGGCGTCTCGATGTGGGTCTTCATGCTCGGCTTCCTCGGCTTCCCGCTCACCGGCGGGTTCCTCGGCAAGTTCTACGCCTTCGCGGCCGCGTACGACCGCGGCTGGTGGTGGCTGATCGTCGTCGGCGTCGCCGGCACCCTGATCTCGGCGCCGTACTACCTTGCCGTCGTGCGCTCCATGTTCCTGCGCGACGCCGCCGAGTTGCAGCTCGCCCCGGCCGGCGGCTCGCCGCCGCGCGACCTGCCGCTGCAGGCGGCCGTCGTCATCTGCCTCGCGGTCACGGTCGGCTCGTTCTTCGCGATCCAACCGCTCGTCGACGTCGCCCGCTCCGCCGCGAACGCCCTGCCCTTCTGATGACCGACGACACGTTCGCCGACGTCCTCGCTGCGAACAACGCCTACGCGGGCGACTTCAAGCTCGCCGGGCTCGAGGCGCGCGCCGCGAAGGGCCTCGGGATCCTCACCTGCTTCGACTCGCGGATCGAGCCGCTCGCGATGCTCGGCCTGGCTCCCGGCGACGCGAAGATCCTCCGGAACGCCGGCGCGCGCGTCACCGACGACGTGCTGCGCACCCTCGTCCTCGCGACCTATCTCCTCGGCGTCGAGCGGCTGATGGTCGTCCAGCACACCCGCTGCCGGATGGCGACGACCTCCGAGGCGGCCGTGCACGCCGAGATCGCCTCTGCCGGCGGCCCCGACACGCACAGCCTGGCCTTCCTCGTCTCACCCGACCAGGACGCAACCGTGCGCGCCGACGTGCAGCGCGTCCGTTCCTCGCCGTACCTGCAGCAGCTCGAGGTCGGAGGCTTCCTCTACGACGTCGATACCGGCCGCGTCACGCAGCTCGTCTGAGCATCGGGCGCGGCGTTACGGCTTGGCCGTGCGCATGAGCCCGAGGCGGCGCGCATACGGCGCAGCAGCGAGCAGGCCCTTGACCGCGAAGATCGCGACGCAGGCGACGAGCGAGGAGACCGCAAGCGGCGGAATCGTGTGGATCGCCGTGCTGCGGAGTGCGCTCGAGAGCACGAGCAGGCAGACGACGACGCCCCAGAGGAGCGACTGCAGGCCGAGCACCGTGTCCTCGCGCGACTCGAGGAACTCGCCGAAGACCACGAGCGCCGCGACGGCCGCGAACGGCAGTGCGGCGAGGAGGCAGTCGCGCGCTACGGCAGACGACCCGTGCGAATCGGCAAGGGCACCAAGTACAACAAGTGCCACCGGCAGCAAACGCTTCCCCATGGCGCCTTAGGTTCGCTGATCGGTCGGACAGTCCTTCACAACCTGCTCACTTTTTTTCAAACGTACGACGAAAGGATCTCTCGATGGCAACGCTCACCTGGCTCGGTCACGCCTCGTTCCGGCTCACGGCTGCCGACGGCACGACCATCTACGTCGACCCGTTCCTGCACGGCAACCCGAAGACGCCCGAGTCCGAGCTCGAACCGTCGCGCGTCGACGTGATCGCGCTGACCCACGGCCACGGCGACCACGTCGGCGACACGGTTGCGCTCACGCAGGCGTTCCCCGAGGCCCAGGTCGTCGCCCAGGTCGAGCTGAAGGGCTGGCTCGGCAGCAAGGGCGCGAACGTCGGACAGCTGCCGGGGATCAACAAGGGCGGCACGCAACACGTCGGCGAGCACCGCTTCACCCTCGTGAACGCGTTCCACTCCTCGAGCTCCGACGACGGCGCCTATCTCGGCGAGGCCGCCGGTCTCGCCGTGCGGCTCGGCGAGGGCAAGACGGTCTACTTCGCCGGCGACACGTGCGTCTTCGGCGACATGGCCCTGATCGGCCGGATCTACAAGCCGGACGTCGTCGTGCTTCCGATCGGCGACTGGTTCACGATGGGGCCGGAAGAGGCTGCCGTCGCGCTCGAGCTCCTCGGCAACCCGCGCTGCGTCCCGGCCCACTGGGGCACCTTCCCGCTCCTCACGGGCACGCCGGACGCGCTCGCAGCCCTCGCACCGCAGGCGACGATCGAGCGGGTCGCGCCCGGAGAGTCGGTCGAGCTCTGACGTGAGCGGCTTCGACCTCTCCCACGTCGACGAGCTCGACCGGATCCCGCTCTTCGAGGGGATCGTCTGGCGGCCCGTCCGCCGCCGCTTCGGCCTACGCGCGTTCGGGGTGAACGCGTACTCGACGGAGGCGAAGGGACACCACGTGATCGAGGAGCACGACGAGCTCAACGGAGGCGCCGGCGGACACCAGGAGCTCTACGTCGTCCTCCGGGGCCACGCGACCTTCATGATCGACGGGAAGGCCGTGGACGCGCCCTCAGGGACTCTCATCGCCATCACCGACCCCGCACTGAAGCGCGCGGCGGTGGCGGAGGACGACGACACGCTCGTGCTGGCCGTCGGCGCCGAGCCGGGGGCTCCGTACACCCCGTCGGCCTGGGAGTGGTACTTCGGTGCGATGCCGCTCCTCAAGGCAGGCCGCTGGGCGGAGGCGATCGAGGCGATCGCGCCGGGCCTGAAGGAGCATCTCGGCCATCCGTCGATCCTCTACAACCTCGCCTGCGCGGAGTCGCAGGCGAGGCGCACCGACGACGCGCTCGCGCACCTGAACGAAGCGGTCGCGAAGGAGCCGAAGTGGCGCGACGCGGCGCAGACGGATCCGGACTTCGACCCGATCCGCGGCGAGCCGGGCTTTCCCTAGGGACTGGCCTCCGGCCTGTCCCGGTCGAGCGCTGACAGTTCGTACCGCGTCAGTCGGGACAGGCCCCTTCGGGGACAGTCCCTACGCCTTGGCGCTGTCGCCCGGGAGCCGCGCGCCGTCCGCGAGCGCGCGGAAGGCGGGCACCGGGTCGGCGGAGGGGCGGGCGACGAGCAGCACCGCGCCGTTCCCCTCGACGGGCGCGAGCGCGTCGACGAGCAGCTGCAAGCCCACGGCAAGCGCGAACGCCTTGTGCGCGTGCTCGCCGCCGAACGGGCCGAGGTCGTCCTCGCTCGCCTTGCCCGCGAGCACGTCGCCGAAGTTCACGTTCGCCATCGAGACGTCGCTGACGATCGGCGGGCCCTCCGAGGAGGGGATCGCGATCGAGAGCGGGTTGGTTCCCGTCAGCTTCGGGCCGCCCGCGGGAGGGGCGAGCCGCTTCGGCGAGGTGCCGGTGAGCACCGCGACGAGGCCTGCGTCGGCGAGCCGGCGTGTCCAGTAGCCAAGGGCCCCTGTGGGCGACGTGCGGCCTGCTGCGATCACGCGCACGTGCGCGGGCGGGTCGGCGAGCACCGACTCGACGATCTCGGCCATCGTCACGTAGCCGACAGCGCCGTTGCCGTTCCAGCGTTCGAACGAGCCGTCGACGACCTCGCGGACCGGCCTGGCGGTCGCGTCGAGATCGGTGCGCGCCTCGAGCTGCTCGATCCGGGCGATGCCATGGCCGCTGCGGCCGGTCGCCTCGGCGAAGAGAAACAGGTCGGCGAGCGCGCCCGCGTCGTGCTCGGAGAAGCCGAGCGCGGCGAGGCGGCTGCGGGCCTCCTCAGGAGACAAGCGTGAGCTTCTGGGTGAAGCCCGCCGCGCGTGTGGCGTCGATCGCCTGGGCGATCTCGAACACGGCCTGTGCCGACTCGGACTCCGGATCGGAGACGACGAGCGGCACGCCGATGTCGCCGGCCTCGCGCAGATCTGCGTTAAGCGGCACCTGGCCGAGGAGACGCACCCCGAGCTCGTCCGCGAGCCTTTGGCCGCCGCCCGAGCCGAAGACCTCCGAGGTCATGTTCTCGGCGACGCCGAGCAGCTGCATACCGGTCTTCTTCGCCATCTCCGCTGCGCGGCTCGCGACTTCCTGCGCCAGGAGCTGCGGGGTCGTTACAACGAGCGCCTCCGCCCGCGGCAGCATCTGCCCGAGCGAGATCGAGACGTCGCCGGTACCCGGCGGCATGTCGACGACGAGCACGTCGAGATCGCCCCAGTGCACGTCCTGCAAAAACTGCTCGAGCGCCCGGTGCAGCATCGGGCCGCGCCACATCAGGGGCGCGTTGTCGTCGAGGAAGAAGCCGATCGACATCAGCTTGAGGTCGTGCGCGACCGGCGGGATCATCATCCTGTCGACGAGCACGGGCTTCTGGCTGATCCCGAGCATGTGCGGAATCGAGTGGCCGTAGATGTCGGCGTCGAGGATGCCGACGCGGCGGCCGAGCGCCGAGAGGGCCGAGGCGAGGTTGACGGTCAGCGTCGACTTGCCGACGCCGCCCTTGCCCGAGGCGACGGCGATGACGCGCGTCGTGTCGTCGACCTGGATCGACTTCTCGTCGGTCTCGGGACGGCCGCCGCGCAGCTTGGAGGTGAGCGCGGCGCGCTCGTCGGGCGTCATCACGTCGAAGGCGAGAGCGACTGAGGCCACCTCGGGCAGCTCGCCGACCTCGCGGGCGACCTGCTCCTCGAAGGAGTTGCGCAGCGGGCAGCCGGCGACCGTGAGCGCGATCGTGACGCGCACGTCGTTGCCCTTGATCTCGATGTCCCGAACCATGTCGAGCTCGGTGACGGGCTTGCGCAGCTCGGGGTCGATGACCCGGCTGAGCGCCTCGAGGACGATGTCGCGTGAGAGTGCCATGACGTCCAGGCTACCCCCGCAGGGCAGTCGCGAGCGTTTCGCAGAGCTCGGGCGTCGCCGCGGCGACGAGACGCGAGCGGGCTTCGAGGTCGAGCGGGATCGAGCCGAACTCCGGGCCGTCGACGGCGAGGATGGCGTAGCCCTGCTCGCGGACGACGAGTTGCGCCGCCGCCATGTCCACGGTGCGGGAGGCCTTGAGGCACGCGAGCGCGTCGGTGCGGCCCGAGGCCATGTGGCAGAGCGTGATCGCCTGGGCGCCCATCACGCGGATCCGGTCGGTGAGCGGCACGAAGCGGCCGAGATGCTCGTGGATCACTGCGGCGCGGGTCGCCTCGATCGAGAGGAACTGGATCTCGGTCTGGGGGCCGTCGACAAGCGGCTTGCCGTTGAGTAAGACGCCTTCGCCCTTCGTCGCGACCCACTCCTCACTCGCGCCGAAGTCGTAGACGTAGCCGAAGAAGACGTCGTCGATCGTGTCGCCGTCGGCAACCGCGACGGACAGCGCGTAGTACGGGATGCCGCGCTCGGCGTTCTGGGAGCCGTCGATCGGGTCGACCACGACGGTGATCGCTCCCTCGCCGACGATGCCGATCTCCTCCGAGACGATCTTGATCCCCGGGCCGGCGAAATGCTTCAGCACCGCGGTCTCGGCAGCCTCGTCGAGCGCGATCGTCGTGTCGCCGCCCTTGCCCTGGCCGACGGGGCGCGCGCGCTCGGCGCGCGTGTCCATCGACGCGAATACGACCTTCGCGTCCTCGACCGCCGCGCGGCACTTCTCGAGCCAGTCGGTCACAGCGGGTAGAGGAGCAGGCCCGACGTGAGCTTCGGATAGAAGAACGTCGACTTGGGCGGCATGGTCTCGCCGCGGTTCGCGAACTCGAAGACCTGCGCAACGGTCGGGGCGCGCACGAGGAACGCGACCTCCGCGACCTCCTCGTCCACGGCATCGACGGCCTGCTGCGCGCTCGGCGTGTAGGTCAGATCCGCCTGGGACGGGATGAACGGCTCGATCGCCTTCGTGTCGAGGTCGCCCTCGAGGTCGAGCCGCCAGAACTGGTGGTGGCGGTACATGCTGAGCGAGGTCGGGTCGTAGGACGAGGTCATGAACCCCTCGGGCACCTGGTCGACGAACTCGACGATGCGGTGGGTCGGGAAGATCTCGAGGCCCGGCGACCGCGTCGAGACGAGCACAGCGAAGGTGTGCGTCGCCGTCGGCTCGACCTCGCGGTAGGCGACGGCGGTCTCGTAGCGGTGGTGCCCGTCGGCGATCAGGAACGGGACGTCGATGTTCAGATCCTCGGCGGGAAGCCGCCAGAGCCTCGTGCGAACCGTGCCGAGGGTCACGTCGACCTCCGGGTCGCCGGCGGGCCGCTCGACCGGGACATCCGCGTCGTAGATCAGGAAGATCGGCTCGAGCTGCGCCTTCGTCGCGCGGAGGACGTTGAGCCGCCCCTCCTTCGCGTGCGCGTGTGTCTTCTCGTGCGGGAGCACGTTGCCCTCCGAGTACGGCGTCGCCTCGATCGCGCCGGCGATGCCCTCGCGCAGGCGCTCGACGCCGTCGGGGCCGGTGAAGTCCTGGGCGACCCACCAGAGCGCGGGTTCGTCGAGGGTCAGCACGCCGGCCTCCTGCCAGGCGGTGAGCGCATCACCGGCCGCCTCCGGGGAAGGGGGCAGCGTCAGGTGGACGATGTTGTGCGGGCTGCGCGCGGCGAGCGCCTCGCGCTCCTCGTCCCCGATCACGTCGTAGGGCGGCGCGACGAGGTCGGCGAGCTGACCGGCAGCCGCTTCGTCGTACCGGAGCGCGCGAAACGGCGAGACCTTGGGCACGACCTGAGGCTACCGTAGAGTGGCGCCGTGATCTCCGACCTGGTGGAGGACCGCGTCGTCGAGGCCGTGTTCGCGGTCAAGACCAAGCGCAAGCTCCGCACCAAGGGCGGCGCGTCCTACCTCGCGCTGGAGCTGGTCGATCCGACCGGGCGCATCGAGGCACGCGTCTGGAAGGACGTCGAGCTGCTCGACGGGCGCTTCGGCGAGGGCGACGCGGTGCGGGTACTCGGTCGCGTCGAGAAGTTCCGCGACCGGCTGCAGCTCGACGTGCGCACGCTCGAGTCGTCCGACGTCGATCCCGCCTCGCTCACGCCCACACTGCGGCGTGACGCCGAGGAGCTCTTGGGGTTCCTGGAGTTCCTGCTCGCCGAGATCACCCATCCCGGCCTGCTCGCGACCACGCGCGCAGTGCTCGCCGATCGCGACCTCGCCGCCTTCCCCGCGACGCTCGACGGGCATCACTCCTATTCGGGCGGCCTGCTCGAGCACACGGTCGGCGTGGCGACGCTCTGCCGCGAGACGGCGCAGCTCCATCCACGGCTGCGCTCCGAGCTGCTGATCGCGGCGGCGCTCGTGCACGACGTGGGCCGCACGCTCGAGCTCGGCCGTCCACCGGCGTTCACGCCGACCGACGAGGGACGCCTGCTCGGCCACGTCCACCTGGGGCTGCGGCTGATCGAGGAGCGAGCCGAAGGGCTCACCGGCACGCAGCTGGCGGAGCTCCTGCACTGCGTCGCAGCGCACCACGAGTCGCGCCTGGCGCGGACCGCCGAGGCGGCGGTGCTCTTTCACGCGAACCAGCTCGACGCGATCGCCGCCACCCGCCCGGTCGAATGACCGCAGTCCTGCTCGCGCTCGGCGCGAGCCTCGCCTGGGGCGTCGCGGACTTCGTCGGCCCCTGGCAGGGGCGCGCGCTCGGAACCCTGCGCGTGATGTTCTGGGCGCAGGCGGGCGGGCTGATCGCGATCGGCCTCGTCGTTGCGGTGCACCACAAGGGTCCGCCGGGGTGGGGCGTGCTCTGGGCTGTGGCGGCGGCCGTTTCCGGCACGGCCGGGCTCTACGCGTACTACCGCGGCATGGCTGTGGGGGCCATGGCCGTGGTCGCGCCGATCGCGGGTGTCTCGGCCGTGGTGCCGGTGGCGTTCGGGATCGCGACGGGCGACCGGCCCTCGTTCCTGCAGCTCGCGGGCATCCCGCTCGCGATCCTCGGCGTCGGCCTCGCCTCGCAGGAGCACCAGGAGGGCCGCGACAAGCGGCTCGCCGCCGGCGTCGGCCTCGCCCTGCTCGCGGCGATCGGCTACGGCTTCTACTTCCCGCCGATGCACGCGGCCGGCGCCGTCGACCCGTTCTGGAGCTCGTTCGTCTTCCGGATCGTCGCGGCGATCGTCGTCAGCGCCGCAGTCCTGCGCAGCCGGCCACCGCTCGCGATCTCGAAGCCAAAGCTGCTGATCGTCCTCGGCGTCGGCGCGGGCGACACGCTCGGGAACATCCTCTTCGCCGGTGCCGCCGGCCGTGGGCTCGTCAGCGTCACCTCGGTGCTCGCCTCGCTCTACCCGCTCGTCACGGTCGGCCTCGCCGCGCTCGTGCTGCACGAGCGCGTGGCCCTGATCCAGCAGCTCGGCGTCGCCCTGACCCTCACGGGCGTCGTCCTGATCTCCGTCTAGCCCGCCCGGGCTCGTTTCTTAATGCCTGGCACCGGGCCATGGCCGGAACGGTCAGTCGGCGTCGCCGGATTCCTCGCATTCGATGCAGACCCAGTCGGCGTCCTGACGGTCGAATCCGCTCAGGTCGGCGGGCAGCATCGTCACGCCGCAGGTCGGGCAGATGGGGGCGCGGTCGTCGTCCACCCTTCGAGTGTGCCCGGTCGGGACAGGGTCAGGCTTCGTCGACGACCTCGAGCACCGAGCCTGGAGGCGCATCGAGCGCATCGACAGTGCGGCGCGCAGCGTCGACGACGTCGATCCGAGGCGCCGGGGCGAGCGCGTGCTCGAACCAGGTGCCGGGCCCGTCCCAGCGACCGGAGCGGAGGACGACGCCGCCGGCATCCAGGACGATCTGCTCGTGCGCGTCGGCGCCGGGCGGGAAGGCGACGCTCGCCGCGATCACGCGGGCCGAGCCCGCGGCAGCGACGAGGTTACGGGTGCCTTCGTCGCGGACCCGGATGTGCTCCGGGTACGCGCTTTCGAGATCCGAGGGACGGACGCGGATGGGCATCCGCCGCGGCCGATCGACGACGTCGCTAGACGTTGAAGCGGATGTTGACCACGTCGCCGTCGCGGATGACGTAGGTCTTGCCTTCGAGGCGCTGCTTGCCGCGCTTGACGACCTCGGCGGGCGAGCCGGCCTCGACGAGGTCCTGCCAGTCGATCACCTCGCAGCGGATGAAGCCGCGGGCGATGTCGGAGTGGATCGTGCCGCCGGCCTCGAGGGCGGTCTGACCGTTGCGGAGCGTCCAGGCGCGCGTGTCCTGCTCGCC
The DNA here is from genome assembly GCA_903930195.1 of uncultured Actinomycetes bacterium. GTDB lineage: Bacteria > Actinomycetota > Thermoleophilia > Gaiellales > Gaiellaceae > PALSA-600. Next base: position 10,583 of record CAIYXH010000045.1, read on the forward strand.
CGCGGTGAAGAACGTGACGAGGTCGAGCGCGTCGTGCAGGCGGCGGACGACCTCCTCGAGCGCCGAGGCGCCCCCGTCGCGGAACGCCTCGGCCTCCTCGTCGGAGAGCTCCGCCAGCTCGACCTCGAGCGCGAGATCGATGCCGCCGGGGCCGTTCTGGACGGCGAGCAGCGGCTTCGTCGTCAGCGGCTCGAGGGCCTCCGGCACTTCCTCGCCGTATTCCGAGAGGGGAGAGCCGGCGTCGATGTGGGCGAACACCTTCGTGAGCTCGTCGACCTCGCCGCGGAACTTGGCATCCGACTTCGCCTGCTTCCCGACGCGCTCGAGGCGGCCGGCGACGTGGTCACGGTCGGCGACGAGCAGCTCGAGCTTCAGGTTCTCGAGATCGCCGTCGGGATCGCCGCCCGGCGTGAAGCCGTCGACGACCACGAGCAGTGCGTCGACCTGCCGCAGGTTCCCGAGAAGGGCAGGGCCGGTGCCCGGGACGTCCTGGATGCGAATCGTCGCGGGTGTGATCTTCCGCGCCTTGACGACCTCGGCAAGCGCGCCGAGCCGCGGGTCGGCGATCTGCGCCATCCCGACATTGGTCTTGCCGTACTCGCCGCCCGCCGCCTTGGTCAGCGCGGTGAAGAGCGTCGTCTTCCCGGATCCGGGGAGACCGACGATGCCGACTTCGAGAGCCACAGCGCGGCGCGGCTAGGCGCCGAAGCCGACCCGGCCTTCGCGAAGATGGCGCTTCACGAAGATGATCTTCTTGACGGCAACCGTGTAGCGGCCGTCATCGGCCTCGAACGTGATCGAGCCGCCGTCGCCCGAGGCGAGCGCCTTGTCGAGATCGTCGGCGATCCCCGCCGGGACGGAGACGCTCAGCGCGACGCCGCCCTCGAAGGCGACCTCGAGCTTGACCCGCTCGTCAGCCACGCCCCACCAGCTCGGTGAGGACGCCGCCGGTGGCGTCGGGGTGCAGGAAGGCGATCTCGAGTCCGAAGAGGCCTGCGCGCGGCTTTTCGTCGATCAGCGGCGCACCGTCGGCGGCGAGGCGGTCGAGCTCGGCGGCGACATCGTCTGCCTCGAAGGCGACGTGGTGCATGCCGGGGCCGCGCTTCGCGAGGAACTTGCCGACGTAGGTGTCGGGGCCGAGCGACGCGAGCAGCTCGAGCCGGCTCTCGCCGATCGTGAGCGACGCAGCCTCGATGCCCTGGTCCTCGACGCGCTCGCGGTGCTCGAGCGTCATGCCGAAGAGGCGGGTGTACGCGTCGACCGCGCCGTCGAGATCCTCGACCGCGACCGCGACGTGGTGGAAGCCCGTGACAGCCATCGCGGCGATGCTACCGGGCGCGGTCAGGCGGAGGCGTTGCGATCGGCAGCGACGACCTGCGGCACCCCGACCGTCTCGGACGCGTGCGACTCCGGCTCGACGTCCCCGAAGAGCTCCATCAGCTCGACGCGCGACAGCGTCTCGCGCTCCAGCAGGGCCGCAGCGACGCGGTCGAGCAGGGCGCGGTGCTTGGTGATGATGCGCAGCGCGTCGGCGTAGGCGCGGTCGGTGAGCCGGCTCTGCTCGTGGTCGCGCGTCCGCTTCGACTCCTCGGAGAGCGAGTAGTTGTCTGCCCGCATCGTGCGCGACTCGGTGCCGTCGCCCATGCCGTACTCGAACACCATCGAGCGGGCGAGCTCGGTCACCTTCTCGAGGTCGTTCGCGGCGCCGTTCGTGACGCGGCCGAAGACGACCTGCTCGGCGGCGCGCCCGGCGAGCGTGACCACCATCCAGTCCTGGAGCTCCTCCTTCGTGTGGAGGTAGCGCTCCTCCTCGGGCAGGTTGAGGGTGTAGCCGAGCGCGGTACCGCGGGCGATGATCGTCGCCTTCTGGACGGGCGAGACGGCGCTCATCAGGTGCGCCATCAGCGCGTGACCGCCCTCGTGGTAGGCGAGGATCCGCTTCTCCTTGTCGGTGATCACGCGACGCTGCTGCAGACCGGCGATGACGCGATCCATCGCATGGTCGAAGTCGCCCTGATTCAGGGAGCGGCGCCCGCTGCGGCCGGCGCAGATCGCAGCCTCGTTGCAGATGTTCGCGAGGTCGGCCCCCGTGAGGCCGGCGGTGTGGCGCGCGACGATCTCGAGGTCGATCTCGGCCGCGAGGGGCTTGCCCTTCGTGTGAACGCGGAGGATCTCGAGCCGACCCTTCAAATCCGGCGGCTGGACGAGGATCTGCCGGTCGAAGCGGCCGGGACGCAGGAGGGCCGGGTCGAGGTCCTGCAGGCGGTTCGACGCGCCCATGACGACGACCTGGTCGCGCGGCCCGAAGCCGTCGAGCTCGACGAGCAGCTGGTTGAGCGTCTGATCCTGCTCGCGGTTGAACGAGTTGCCGCTGCGGCGCATACCGACGGCGTCGAGCTCGTCGATGAAGACGATCGACGGCGCGTTCTTGCGTGCCTCTTCGAAGAGCTTGCGGATGCGGGCGGCGCCGAGGCCGGCGAACATCTCGACGAACGCCGAGGCGCTCTGCGAATAGAAGCGGGCGCCCGACTCGTTCGCGACGGCCTTGGCCGCCAGGGTCTTGCCGGTCCCCGGAGGGCCGTGGAAGAGGATGCCCTTCGGGACGCGCGCGCCGAGCCGCTCGAACCGCTTCGGGTCGCGCAGGAAGTCGACGACCTCCTGCAGCTCCTCCTTCGCCTCGTCGAGCCCGGCGACGTCCTCCCAGCGCACCGAGACCTCGGAGCCGGGCGTGATCTCCATCGGCTTGACGCGCGGCATCATCTTCACCGTCCGCCAGAGCAGCCAGACGACGACGCACATCAAGAGGAAGAAGAGGACGGGCAGCCAGTCGAGCGCGAACGTCTGCGCGTACGAGCTGATGTCTGCCACAGCACCCATTCGAGGGTGTCTATCGGCAGAGGGTACGAGAACCTAAAGCGCGGACTGCTCGAGCTCGAGGCAAGCGGCCAGAGCGGCCTCTGCGACCTCGAGCTGGGCCGCCGACGGCTCGGCGGTGGCGAAGCGGTGCTGCAGCTCGTGGCCCGGCCACGCAAGCAGCTTCGCGATCTTGGTCTCGCTGTGCCGCTGCATCCAGCCGAACGTCTCCGTGGCCGCGACGACCGAGCCGAACGCTGCGCCGAGACGGGCTCCCTGCCGATAGCGCAGCGGGAGTCGCGCAGCGAGGACGTTGCCGACGGTGGTCGTCGCGAGCAGTGGGCCGACGAGGTGCGAGCCGCAGCGCTCGTGCTCCTTCGCGCGCACCTCGCCGTGCTCGTACGAGCCGATCGCGATGTGCTCGGCGCCGTGGTAGGAGGCGAGCTCGTTGCTGCGGAACGAGAGGACGGCGGGGGCGATGCTCATCAGCCCGCCGACGAGCTCCTTGGCGGTCTCGCTGAGCTTCGAGCGGCGCACGGCGCCGACGACGAGCGCGCTCATGGCGACCGACGCGAGCACCGAGCCGCGCTCGAACGGCAGCTGGGCTTCCGGCAGCGCGCGCTTGACGCGCGGCAGGAAGGCGAAACCGTCGGCGAGCCGGGCCGGGCCGCGCAGGAGCGGGTGGCTCACGCGGGTCCCGGTGACCTTCTTCCGCTCCGAGACGACCTTGAGCTTCCCGTCGTCGGTGCGCACCGCGCAGGCCCAGGACGTCGGGCCGTGCACGAGCACGCCGTTCGGGAGAGCCATGCCGCCGAGCCGGACCTTCTCTTCCATCAGGCCAGGGTAGCTCCGCCGGGGTGGCTCAGAGATCGCGCGCTTCGAGGAGCGCCTGCAGCCTCAGCGCGACGTCGGCGCGCGGGAGCTCACGGCCGTCGATCGAGGCGACGGGAACGACCTCGCGGACGGCCGAGCTCGTGAACGCCTCGTCGGCGCCGAGCAGCAGGGGCAGCGTGAAGAGCCCCTCGCGCACGCGAAGCCCAAGTTCGGCGGCGAGCGTCGCCACCACCGCCCGCGTGACGCCCGGCAGCACCCCGGTCGAGAGCGCCGGCGTCGTGAGCACGTCGCCGTCGCGCCACCAGATGTTCGACATCGTCGCCTCGAGCACCGTCTCGCCCTCGCCGAGGTAGAGCGCGTCGTCGGCCCCCTGGCCCTCGGCCGCCGCGATCGCAGCCAGCGCGCCGGCGTAGCTCGTCGCCTTGACCCCGTTCAAGAGCCCGGCGCCGTGCATCCGCACCGTGATCAGGGCGAGTCCCCGCGCGCGCAGCGCATCGAGGCCCGGTGTGAGGTCGCCTGCGGTCACGACGAGCGTCTTCACGGTGCGGAAGAGGCGCAGCACGCCTTCGTCGAGACCCGATGCTGCTGCGGCCTCGCGTGCGAGCTCGGCCGCGCCGTCGGGCGGGGGAAGCCGGAGCGAGATCGCCGACCGTTCGAGACGCGCGACGTGGCCGTCGAGCAGGACGGGCTTGCCGCGGCGCATCCGCACGGTCTCGAACGCGGCGGCTCCGCGCAGCACCGCCTCGTCGTCGGCGAAGAAGACCGGCTCTGCCGGGTCGACGAGCCCGCGTCCGGCGACGGCGATCGCGCGCAGGCTCATGCCGGCACCAGCGCCCCGATCGCGGCGAGGAGCGGCCGCGCCTTCGTCCACGACTCGGCGATCTCGGCGTCGGGCTCGGAGTCCCAGACGATGCCGCCGCCGACCCAGAGGTGGATCCGCTCCTCGGCGATGGCAAAGGTGCGGATCGTCAGAGCGAGGCCGAAGTCGCCGTTCGGCTCGAGCGTCCCGAGCGCGCCCATCGAGGCACCGCGGCCCACAGGTTCGAGCTTGGCGATCAGGCTCATGGCGGACAGCTTGGGCGCGCCGGTCACCGAGCCGCCGGGGAAGGTGGCCTCGAGGATCTCGGCAAGGCCTGCGTCGGGCCGAAGCGTGCCCTCGACGGTGGAGACGAGGTGCGTGACGCCCGCAAGCGCATGCTGCTGCATCAGCTCGGGCCAGCGGATCGAGCCGGGCTCGCAGACGCGGGCGAGGTCGTTCCGCTCGAGGTCGACGATCATCGTGTGCTCGGCCGCGTCCTTCGGATCGTCGACGTCGATCCCGGCCGGGCGCGTCCCCTTGATCGGCTTCGTCCGCAGGACACTGCCGCGCCGCTCGAGGAAGAGCTCCGGCGAGGCCGAGACGATCGCCCAGCCGTCGCCGACGAGCGGACGAGGCGCGAGCGGCCGCAGCGGGGCGAGCGCGGCGGCGAGGCCGTGGACGTCGCCGGAGAACTCGGCCGCGAGGTGCTGGACGAGGTTCGTCTGGTAGACGTCGCCGCGCCGAATCGCCTCGCGCACGGCCTCGATCGCCGCTGCGTACTCCTCGGGCTCCCACGTCTCCGCGAAGGAGCCGACGCTGAAGGCACCCGGGGCGGGGGGCGCCTCACTGCGGGGGCGGATCCGGCAGGCAAGGAGCGGCAGCGGACACGGCTCGCGCGGCCCTGCCTCGGGCGAGAGCCCGTAGCCGAGATAGAGGTCGGCGACCGCGTCGGGCTGCGCCCAGAAGCCCTCGCCGTCGAGGTAGCGCTCGAGCGTTCCGAATGCGTCGTCCGCCTCGTAGAGCTCGAGCACGCCAGGCCTCAGCGGCGCGTTCCGAGCGTAAACAGGTAGCGCCGCGGCGCGAGGACGCGGTCGCCCTTGCGGTAGGTCTCGTAGAGCTCGACGAAGGCGGCGTGAAACCGCCCGGCCTGCGCGGGGTCGAGCTTCGCGAGCAGCCCGCGCACCGGCGGGGCGGTGACGGAGAAGAGCTCCCAGATCTCCTCGCCCGAAGCGGCGTCGATCGTCAGCGTCCCGTCCTCGAACTCGAGCTCGAAGTCCTCGCCGAGCATGTCCTCGACGTGATCCTCACGGCCCCACTCGGTCGACTCGCGGCCCTCGAGCGGCTCGTCGGTGAACTGGCGGTAGAGCTCGCCGAGCTTCGGGTTCGGCTTCCAGGCGGTGAAGCCGAGACGCGCGCCGGGCCGGGCGACACGGGCGAGCTCCGAGGCGACGTTGACGTGGTCGCTGGCCGTGACGAAGCCGAAGCTCGAGACGAGGACGTCGTAGGACTCGTCGTCGTAGGGCAGGTACTCGACGTCGCCGACGTCGAAGCGCACGTCGAGGCCTGCAGCCTCGGCATCGCTGCGCAGCCGCTCGACGAGGGGCTCCGTGGGCTCGATGCCGACGACGCTCGCACCGGCGCGGGCGGCCCGCCGCGTCACGTCACCGCTGCCGGAGGCGAGGTCGAGCCAGCAGTCGCCGTCGGTCGGCGCGAGCCGCTCGACGAGCTGGTCATGCACCGGCTGCAGCACGGCCTCGAGGCGCTCGTAGACCCCGTCCGGAAAATCGCTCATGCCTGCTCCGAGCCCGCCACTGCCCTCACCTCGCGGAGCATACTCACACCATCGTGACCGACCTCTTCGGCGACGCCGCGTCCCAGTCCCTCGCGCGCCAGGCCCCGCTGGCGCAGCGGCTGCGGCCCGGGCGGCTCGACGAGCTCGTCGGCCAGCAGCACGTCGTCGGGCCCGGAAAGGCGCTGCGGCGGGCGATCGAAGAGGATCGCGTCCCCTCGATCATCCTCTACGGCCCGCCGGGCTCGGGGAAGACCACGCTCGCGCGGATCGTCGCCCGGGCGACCGGCGCCTCCTTCGAGGAGCTCTCGGCGGTGTCGGCCACCGTCGGCAACGTGCGCGAGGTTCTCGGCCGCGCCCGCGAGAGCCTCGGAGCGAACGGACGGCGGACGATCCTCTTCCTCGACGAGATCCACCGCTTCAACAAGGCGCAGCAGGACGCGCTGCTCCCGGGGGTCGAGGAGGGGCTCGTGACGCTGATCGGCGCGACGACCGAGAACCCCTACTTCTCGCTCAACTCGGCCCTGCTGTCGCGGTCGCAGCTCTACGAGCTCGAGGCGCTGACGACCGAGGAGCTGCAGGAGATCGTCGCCCGCGGCGCGACCGAGCTGGGCGCGACGTTCGAGCCGGGCGTCGAGGAGCTGATCGCGCGACGCGCAGGCGGCGATGCCCGCAGCGCGCTCGGGATCCTCGAGGTCGCCTCGCAGACCGCCGGCTCCGTCCCGATCTCGGAGGATCACGTCACAGACGCCGCGCGTAAGCGCCCGCTGCTCTACGACCGCGGCGGCGACGCGCACTACGACTTCATCTCGGCGTGGATCAAGTCGACGCGTGCGAGCGACGTGCAGGCCTCGGTCTACTACCTCGCCGCGATGCTCGAAGGCGGCGAGGATGCGCGCTTCGTCGCCCGGCGGATGATCATCCTCGCCTCCGAGGACATCGGCAACGCCGACCCGCGCGCGCTGATGGTCGCCGTCGCTGCCGCGCAGGCGGCCGAGCACGTCGGGCTGCCGGAGGCGCGGCTGAACCTGGCGCAGGCAGCCGTCTATCTCGCGCGGGCGCCGAAGTCGAACGCCTCGTACGCGGCCCTGAACGCCGCGACCGCCGCTGTGCGGGAGCGCGGGAACCAGCTTCCGCCCGACGCGCTGCGGTCGGCGTCGTACGCAGGCGCGAAGAAGCTCGGGCGCGGCGAGGGGTACGTCTATCCCCACGAGAACCCGGCCGGCTTCGAGGTCGACTGCCTCCCGGAGGCGCTCAAGGGAACGGTCTTCTACACGCCTTCGGGGAACGGCGAGGAGGCCGAGAGCTAACCGCGCTCCGCGCGAAGTGCGCCCGCTCGCTCCTCGATCGCCGAGGGCGTGTCGGGGGCGAAACCTGCCGATCCGTCCAACCGACGCCAGAGCCCACCGGCCTCTCGCTTGCACCTGGCCTCGGCCTCCTGCCACGGCGGCGGGTCGCTCGTCATGCCGTCGCCGTCCCAACGTGTCGGCGGGCCGTTGCCGCTGTCGATCCAGTACGACACCCGCTGACGCGTCAGGAGCCACACCCGAGCCTCGTCACCCTCGAGCCGCGAACCGACGGGGACCGCTTCGCCCTGATGGGGGAAGACCCACGCCACGGCAGCCTCCTCGGGCGTTGACCACCATCGTGTCCGGGCCCCCGGCCGAGGCCCATCCGCTTCCGGCCAGGCAAGCTCGACACCGGCGGCGGCTTCGATGCGCAGGAAGACGTCCTCGGAGGCCCACGACGAGATCCAGACGTGCGCGAGCGCCGTGCGAAATCTCGCCGAACCCGCCGCCTGGGCCTCGAGCCAGCGGAGGTCATCCTCGTCGTCCGAGGCGAAGTCTTCCAACGGGCCCGCCCCGATCGAGCCGAGCATGTCGTCGTCGGGCGCCAGCTCCACGATCGTGGCAAGGAGCCGCCGCGCGAGCGGGCGACATCGCCAGAACGAGGTGCAGAAGAGCAGGTCGACCGCCCACCAATCCGGGTCATCGAAGGCTTCCTCGTCCGACCCATGCGAGCGGGCGTGGTACCGGAGCCACGTCTGCGCGGCGTCCTCGATCGTGACGGTCATGAACAGCTCGTCGATCCGGTCGGAGAGAACGAGCTCGTAGAGATACCGGGCGTCGAAGCTCATGGTCGAGCTATCGGCAGCCCCGGGGCGAACGTCAAGCGCCGGTTCGGGGTGAGGCGACTCGCCCCACCCCGAACCGGACGTGTCAGCCTGCGGCCGGAGCCGTCAGCGGAAGCGTGCCGAGGCTCGTCCCGGTCGCCGACTGCGCGACAACCGTGGCAGCGCTCGAGTCGCCGCTGAGCACGAACCAGCCGTTGCTCGGGGTCGCGTCGGCAAGCACGACGCCCGATGCGTCGACGAGCTCCACCTTGGCGGTGCCGGCCGGCGCCTGGCCGTAGGCCGTCGCGCCGGTGGTGTCGACGTCGGCCTGCGCCGTGCCGTCGCTCCCGAAGTGACCGCCGATGGTCGCGGCCGCGCCCTGCGACGGCGCCGACGTGGACCCGCTCGTCACCGCGAGCTGCCCGCCGCTGTCGACCGTGAGCGCGCAGCTCGTCGGGCCGGAGCTCGCCGGAGCGCCGGAGGCATCGAGGCGCCGGAGGTAGGCGCAGGTGCCGCCACCCGTGGTCGGAGCCGTCCAGAGCTGAACGGTGCCGCCGCCCACGATCGGCGCCGAGGTCTGCTCGACGGCCTGGCCGGCCTCGGGCGTGAGCGCGACATCCGGGCTGTGCGAGCTCGCGAGGCCGAGCGCCTGCTGGACGTCGTCGGGGACGAGGCCGGTTGCGCCGGCAGTCCCGACGACGGCCAGGAGCCCGAGGGCGAGGCCAAGCGCCAGACGGCGCCGCGGGCGGAGCCGGGGAGTCCGCCGCGGGGCGGACGAGGCGATGGATTCCATGAATGCGGTCCTTTCGTGCAGCTGGAGGGCGTCGGTCGGACCGGCGGCCTCCGGGCGGAAGGCGCTCAGCGTGTCGAGCGTGTCGTTCATCGGGTTCGTGCCTCCTTCGGGAGCGGAAACTGCCGGTCGACGAGCGTTCTCCCGCTCGGCTCCAGAAGTTCCCGCAGCCGCGCCTTGGCGCGATGGAGCTTCGAGCGGACGGTGCCGAGCGGTAGTCCGAGCGCCGTGGCTGCGTCCTCGTAGGAGAGCTCGTCCCACGCGACGAGGAGGAGCAGCTCGCGGTCCGGGTCCGAGAGAGCCAGCAGCGCTTCGCGCATCTGCTCCCACTCGCCCGGAGCGTCGAGGCGGCGGTCGGCGGCGCGCAGCTGGGATTCGTGATCCAGCGTGTGCACCTCGGCGCCGACGCGCTCGACCGCGGCGAGGTAGCGGACGAACCGCCGCCGCTCGTGGAGGATCAGCCTCGAGGCGATCCCGAACAGCCACGGGAGCGCGTCCACCGCCTCGAAGCGGAAGCCGCTGCGCTTGGCGAACGCACGCGCGAACGTCTCGGAGGCGACCTCTCCCGCCTGGTCGGGGCCGATCCGCCGCTCGGCGAAGCGGAAGACGGCCGCGAAGTGCCTGTCGAAGATCTCGGCGAATCGCTCCGGGTCGGACAGCGACGCTGCGATCACCGTGGCGTCGCTCGGAGCGGGACTCATCACCTCTTCTCTGCCGCTCGCGGCGAAAAGTTCCATCGCAGTCGTCATCATCGTCGGCGATGGATGGGGCGCTCGAGCTCACCGCCGGCGCGGGCCTGGGTCGACGGCAGCCAGCGCGCTATCTTCGGAGGCGGACAGTCGTCACTGCTCGTTGAGTTACTCGAAGGCCCGCCTCACGGCGGGCCTTCGTGCGTCCTGGACCCCAGAGGCCGGAATCGCACCGGCATCCATGACGATGGACAGTCGTCTGCTCTGCCTAGTTGAGCTACTCCGGGGTCGTATAGATGGTTTGGCTCGCAACGCAACGGTCCACAAGACGCTCTTGCGGACACCTCCGACTGGCCACGGCGCTAAAGGATCCGCGCGCCCAGAGCGCTCGCCGCGAGATCCACGGCCAGCGCCGCCGTCTGGTTCTCACGGTCGAGGATCGGGTTCACCTCGACGAGCTCCAGCGAGTCGAGCCGCGCCGACTCGGCCACGAGCTCGAGCGCAAGGTGCGCCTCGCGATACGACAGGCCGCCGCGCACCGGGGTGCCGACGCCGGGAGCTGCGGCCGGATCGACAACGTCGAGGTCGAGGCTCACATGCAGGAAGGGTGCGCCCTCGAGGTGCTCAAGCGCAGCGTGCATGCACGGCTCGACGCCCTGGCGGTCGATGTCGCTCATCGTGAAGACGAGCACGTCGACCCGTTCGAGCAGCTCCCGCTCGCCTGCGTCCAGCGACCGGACGCCGAAGAGCGCTGCGCGGGAGACCGACTGGGCGGGCCAGGCATCCGTCGCGAACGCGTCGCCGGCGACGCCGAGCGCCGCCGCGAGCGGCATGCCGTGGACGTTCCCGGACGGCGAGGTCGCGGGACGGTTCAAATCACCATGCGCGTCGATCCAGAGCGCCGCACCGGGACCGGCTGCCCGGGCCATGCCTCCGAGCGTCCCCATCGCGACGGAGTGATCGCCGCCGAGCACAAGCGGCAGGAACCCGTTCACGCGCGCGTCGGCGACGAGATCCGCGACGCGGCCGCACGAACGCTTGATCGACTCGAGGTAGCGGGCGCTCGGATCGCCGACCTCCGTCGCCTCGGCGACGCTCGCCTCGACGTCACCCCAGTCGACGCAGCCGCGCCCGAGCCCTGCGATCCGCTCCTGCAGGCCGGCGTAGCGGATCGCCGACGGCCCCATGTCGACGCCGCGGCGACCTTGACCCAGGTCGAGGCCGGCGCCGATCACCGCTACGGGACGACCGCTCACGGCGCCAGGCTAACCCCGCCGGCAGCCCGGCGCGGGACCACGGCTAGACTCAACGGCGAGGCGGGGTAGCTCAGCTGGTAGAGCA
>CAIYXH010000046.1 GCA_903930195.1 uncultured Actinomycetes bacterium
CGAGATCGCCCGGCTCCACGGCGCGCCCGTCGACCTCTCGCGGATCCCGCTCGACGACAAGGGTGTCTACGAGGAGATCCAGGTGGCGGACACGGTCGGCGTCTTCCAGATCGAGAGCCGCGCCCAGATGCAGAGCCTGCTCCGCACCCGGCCCGAGAACATCCACGACATCACCGTCCAGGTGGCGCTCGTCCGGCCCGGGCCGATCCAGGGGAAGGCCGTGCACCCGTACATCGCGAATCGCCAGCGCCTCCGCGACGATCCGAGCTTCGTCTTCCCGGTGGAGCACGAGAGCCTGCGGGAGCCGCTCGCGGACACGCTCGGCGTCGTCGTCTTCCAGGATCAGGTGCTCGACGTCGCGATCGCGCTCGCGGGCTTCACGGTCGGCGAGGCCGAGGGGCTACGGCGGGCGATGAGCCGCAAGCGCAGCCTCGAGGCGCTCGAGCGCTATCGGCCCGAGTTCGTCGACGGCTGCCGGGAGACGCAGGGGATCGGGGACCGGGCCGCGCACGCGATCTTCGACAAGCTCGTCGGCTTCGCCGGGTTCGGCTTCCCGCGGGCGCACGCGGCGGCGTTCGGGCTGCTCGCCTACCAGTCGGCCTGGCTGCGGCGGCACTATCCCGCCGTCTTCCTCTCAGCGTTGATGAACGCGCAGCCGATGGGCTTCTACCCGCCGGCGACGCTCGTCCGGGACGCGCAGCGGCGCGGGGTGGAGGTGCGTGCGCCGCACGTCAACCGGAGCCGCGCCCGCTGCGCGATCGAGGACGGCGCCGTCCGGATCGGCCTCGGCTACATCCGCTCGGTCGGCGAGAGCGAGGCGGACGCGCTCGAGCTCGAGCAGCCGTTCGCCGACCTCGGCGACCTCGCGCGCCGCGCGCCGATCGGGAGCACCGCCCTCGAGGCCCTCGTCGGCTCGGGCGCCTGCGACGAGTGGGGGCCACGGCGGTCGCTCCTCTGGCAGGTCGGCGTCACCGCCCGCGGCGCGACGGTGGCGGGCGGCTCCCGTCAGCTCGCGCTGCCGCTCGGCCCGACTGCCGGCATCCCGGAGCTGCCCCAGCAGACCGACTGGGAGACGATGCTTGCCGACTACCGTCACACCTCGGTCTCGATCGGCGTCCACCCGCTCGACCTGCTCCGCCCGCATCTCCCAGCGAGCTGCCTCTCGAGCACCGCACTCTCGCAGATGCCGCACGAGGCGCTCGTCGAGGTGGCAGGCCTCGTCGTCGCCCGGCAGCGCCCCGCGACGGCCGCGGGGATCGTCTTCATGCTGCTCGAGGACGAGGAGGGCCAGCTCAACCTGATCGTCCCGCCGCTCGTCTACGAGGCCCACCGCGCGATCGTCCGCAGCGAGCCGCTGCTCCTCGCCCGCGGCCGCTACGAGCGGATCGGCAAGAACGAGAACATCGTCGTCGCCGAACTCGAGAGCCTCGGCCCGCTTGCCCGACAGGCCGCCGGCGAAGCCGAGGTGCGCGCCAGCCTGCCCGCAGCGCACCATTTCGGCCACCGCTAGCTCCACGTCCCGTAACGCTCTCGTTACCAATGACTGGCACTCCATGCAACCGCATGAAGCTCGATAAACGCCTCAACTACGCCGTTCTCACGAACCGGGCCTCACCCTGCGGCCGTGAACTCCCGATGACTGGCATCGGGACGTGGCTCGCGGGGACAGGTCTTTAGCGGGCTTCGATCTCGAGCCCGAATTCAGGCAGCTGCTTGATCACGGCGAGGTTGAACTCGGCCTCGTAGTGCTCGCCGGTCTCCTCGTCGAGGGTGCGCTTGTAGGCGTCGCGGATGTCGGCGAGGAGCTCGGTGCCCGTCTCGACCGCGTCGACGTAGTCGCCGTAGAGCTCCTCGGCCTCGTCGCGGCC
>CAIYXH010000047.1 GCA_903930195.1 uncultured Actinomycetes bacterium
GCCACGAATGCCGTTGCGAACGGCATCCAGCTCGCCCTCACCGCAGGCGTCGGCTCGAAGCTCGCGGGCTCGGTCGTCAAGCTCTCGGGCCACGGACTGCGGCCCAACTCGGTGGTCGTCGTGACGCTGCACTCGCAGCCGGTCGAGCTCGGGCGCGTCGTCGTCGACGGGCATGGCGCGTTCGACACCTCGCTGAAGCTCCCCGTCGGCCTGACCGCGGGCGAGCATCACATCGTCGCGACCGGCGTCGGCTCCGACGGAAAGCCGGTCACCTCCACGGTGGCGTTCAAGCTCGAGGTGCGCGGCGGCCGCGTGGCCGCACCCGTGAACACCGGTGCGTATCACCCCGAGGCCGACGCGAACCACGTGATCGGCACCGCCGCTGCGGCGTTTGCGCTCGTCGCGGTGATCGGTGGAGCGGGCCTCGCCGGCGCGGGCGCCGCAGGCGGGCACTCGCACAGCCATCACAGCGAGAAGGTGGCCTCGGCGAAGGTCAAGCACCACAAGGCCCGCTGGACCGGCGAGGGCGCCGGTGACACGTCCCGCACCTGGCGCCTGCTCGCGGGCTGGGCCCGGCTCGACCGGTTCAGCAAGGGCGTTCCGGTCAAGACTGCACCGCAGTCGCCGCTGAGCGCGCGCCTCATCGCCGACGGGAACTACCTGCGTGCGATGCTCGGATCGATCTCGCTCGCCCTGCCGTTCGCGGGGCTCGTCACGGGGATCGCAGCCGGCATCGCGAACGGCGGGAGCACGCTGCCGCCGACGTTCGCCCTGCTGCTCGGCCTGACGCTGCTCGGCATCTTCGATGCAAGCGCCGGCGTCGCCGGAGCTCTGGGCTTTGCGGTCACGGTGACCGTGCAGGGCGGCATCCATGGCGCGGCGTCGATCCGGATGCTGCTCGGGGTGTGCGTGCTCTGGTTCGCCGTTCCGCTGATCGCCGGGGCCGCCCGGCCGTTCCGGCGGCCGCTCGACGGCGACGAGGGCGATCTCGACTGGCGGATGCGCCGCGCCGGCGACCTGATCGTCTCGTCGCTCCTCGGCGCCTGGGCGGCCCAGAAGATCGTCGGCGCGTTCTCGGGGCTCTCCGGCGTCGAGCTACCGGTCGTCCATCGCGCGAACACGATCGCGCTGATCGTCCTCGGCGCGATCGTCCTTCGGTTCGCGATCGAGTCGGCGGTCGCGCGTCTCTATCCGGCACGGCTCGACGCGGTGACGCCCGAGAAGATCCCGTGGTCGAGCCCCCGCCAGCGCGTGGACGGGGTCATCGTCCGCACCGCGCTCTTCGTCTTCGTCGCCGACGCGTACATCGGCGAGCGGTGGGAGCTCTGGGCCGGAGCCGCCGTGTTCGCGATCCCGCAGCTGCTCGGGATCTGGCAGAACGCCTTCCCGAACTACGAGCGCCTCCACGCCCTGCTGCCGGGCGGGATCGTCAAGACCGTGTCGATGATGTTCATCGGCTACTACTTCTTCCAGGTGTTCGAGAGCCGCGTCGCGTCGAGCCACCTGCTCGCCTACGGCTTCGTGATCCTCGCGCTCCCGTCTGCGTCGCTCGGGCTCCTCGAGACCGTCGGCCGCGACGGCGAAGAGCGTCCCGAGACCGTGCTCCACCAGCTCGCCGGCTTCTGCATCCTGATCGTCGGCGTGCTGTTCGTCTTCGGGAAGCTGCCCTAACCCGCTCGATCGACGCCGGCTTCGTCGAAGCGGCGCATCTCGCCGTGCAGCCGGGCCGCGAGCTCGATCAGCGGCAGCGCGAGTGCGGCGCCGCTCGCCTCACCGAGTCGCAGCCGCAGATCGAGGAGCGGCTCGAGCCCGAGCTCAGCCAGCACGTGCCGGTGCGCCGGCTCGGCCGAGCGGTGCGAAGCGATGAGGTAGTCGCGAACGGCCGGCTGGAGCCGGCAGGCAACGAGCGCGGCGACCCCGGTCGCGAAGCCGTCGAGCAGCACGGGACGGCGCTGCGACGCAGCACCGACGATCGCGCCGACCAGCGCAGCGAGCTCCAGGCC
>CAIYXH010000048.1 GCA_903930195.1 uncultured Actinomycetes bacterium
CCGATGCGGGCGCCGACGAGCGTCGAGAGCGGGCTGCCCTCGCGGCTCCCCAGTCCCAGGAAGTACGTAAAGAGACCGAGCGCGACGGCAGCGACGACGGCGAGGCCGATCGCGCGCACGCGTTCCGGGGCTTCGGCGCGCCGTTCCTCGGCCGAGGCGAGCACTGCGCCGCCGAGCGCAAGGCCGGCGCCGATGAGCGACAGCGGCCCAGGCCGCTCGCCCGTCGCGATCGCGATGGCGAACGGGACGACGGCCCCGCAGGCGGCAAGCGGGGAGACGATGCTCATCGTGCCCAGCGAGAGCGCCTCGTAGAACGCGGCGAGACCCGAGCCGCCGCCGATGCCGGCCAGAACGCCGAGCACGAACGACCGGTGGTCGAGGTGCCCCGAGACGCCGAGCGCGACGAGCAGCGCGACGAAGCCGGCCGACTGCGAGACGACCGTCACCGGGATCGTCGGCAGTCGCCGCGAGACGAGCCCGCCGGAGAAGTCCGCGATACCCCAGGTTGCGGCCGAGCTGAGCGCGAGGATCACTGCAAGCGCATTCACATGCCCATTCTCGTCGTCTGTGCCGACAAGTGCTCCCGGTTACCATTCAGGGATGGAGCCGCTAAGGATCGGCGTTCTCGCCGTGCAGGGGAACTTCCGCGAGCACGCGGAGATGCTGCGGAGCCTCGGGGCCGACGCCGTCGAGGTGCGCAAGCCCGAGGAGCTCGACGGGCTCGACGGGCTCGTCATCCCCGGCGGCGAGTCGACGACGTTCACGCGCCTGATGGCGCTCTACGGCCTCGACGAGGCGATCCGTGCTTTTGCCGGTCCGGTCTTCGGCACCTGTGCCGGGATGATCGTGCTCGACCGCAACCACCTCGGGCTCGTCGACCTCGCTGTCCGCCGCAACGCCTTCGGGCGCCAGGTTGCGTCGTTCGAGACCGACCTGCTGCTGCCGGGTGAGGAGACACCGATGCGCGCCGTCTTCATCCGCGCCCCGTGGATCGAGGAGGTCGGGCCCGGCATCGAGGTGCTCGCCGAGGTCGACGGCCATCCGGTGCTCGCGCGCGACGGCCGCTTCCTCGTCACCTCGTTCCATCCGGAGCTGACCAGCGACGGCCGGCTCCACGCTCTGTTCCTCGAATCCGTACGGGAGGCCGCCGTTGTCCGGGCATAGCAAGTGGTCGTCGATCAAGCACAAGAAGGGCGCAGCCGACGCCAAGCGCGGCAAGCTCTTCTCGAAGCTCTCCCGCGCGATCATCGTCGCGGCGAAGGAGGGTGGCGGCGACCCCGGGAACAACCTCGCGCTCCAGAACGCGATCGAGAAGGCGCGCTCGTACTCGATGCCGAAGGACAACATCGACCGCGCGATCGCCAAGGGCTCGGGGGCCGATGCCGACGGCTCGAGCTTCGACACGGTCGTCTACGAGGGCTACGGGCCCGAAGGGATCGCGGTGCTCGTCGAGGCGCTGACCGACAACCGCAACCGCACCGCCTCGGAGGTGCGCCACGCCTTCTCGAAGTTCGGGGGCTCCCTCGGTGCGACCGGCGCGGTCGCCTGGCAGTTCGAGCGCCGCGGCGTCGTCGTCGTGACGGGCGGCGATGAGGACGAGCTCTTCCTGGCTGCAGCCGACGCGGGGGCCGAGGACGTCAGCGCCGACGGCGACAGCTTCGAGGTGACGAGCGCGCCGGAGCACCTCTCCGCCGTGCGTCAGGCGATCGAGGCGGCGGGCTTCACGATCCAGTCCGCCGAGCTCGCGATGGTGCCGAAGACGACCGTGGCCGTCGAGGACGAGAGCACTGCCCGCACCGTCCTGCGCCTGATCGAGGCGCTCGAGGACGACGACGACGTGCAGGAGGTCTACGCGAACTTCGACATCCCCGAAGCCGTCCTCGAAGCTGTCGCAGGCTGACTCCGCACGCTGATTCAGGGCGCGCCGGGTACGGCGAAGCGCTCCGCTCGCGCCCCTTCCGGGCGCTCTTCGCCGGGCAGACGATCTCGATCGCCGGCGGCAGCATCGCCGCAGTCGCACTCACGATCCTGGTGTACCGGCGCACCGGCTCGCCGTTCCTGTCGTCGCTGACCTTCGCGGTCGGCTTCCTGCCCTACCTCATCGGCGGCACGCTGCTCGGCGGCCTGGTCGACCGGGTCCGGCCGAGGCGGATGGTCAACCTCGCCGATGCGGGCTCCGGCGCGCTCGTCGGGGTGATGGCGATCCCGGGGATGCCGGTGGCTGCGCTCCTCGCCCTGCTCTTCGGCGTCGGCACGCTCAGCTCGCTCTGCGGCGGGTCGCGCAACACGCTCGTGCGGGCCACGGTGTCGCACGCGGGCTACGTCCCGGCGCGTTCGCTGATGAAGATCGCCGGCCAGCTCGCGCAGCTCGGCGGCAACGCCGTCGCCGGCGCGCTGCTCGTCGTGCTCGGCACGAGCGGCACGCTGCTTGTCAACGCGGGCTCGTTCGCCGTCTCGTTCGTCCTGATCCGGGTCTTCGTCACGGACGAGCCCGCGTTCGCGCCGACGGGTGAGGAGAACCTCTTCCGCGACTCGCTCGCGGGGGCGGGGGAGCTCTTCCGGTTGCCCGAGGTGCGCCGCCTGCTGCTGCTCGGCTGGTTCATCCCGTTCTTCTCGGTCTGGCCGGAGTCGCTCGCAGCGCCGTATGTCTCGGAGCATCACGGCTCGCCGCAGCTCGTCGGCTGGTGGCTGTGCGCGCTGCCCGTCGGGCTGATCGTCGGCGACCTCCTCGGCGTGCGCTTCCTCAGCTCTGCGACCCAGCGCCGGATCGTGGTCGCGGTGGCCGCCGCGAGCTTCGTGCCGTACCTCGTCTTCGCGCTGAAGCCGTCGGTGCCGGTGGGGATCGCGCTCCTCGTCGGCTCCGGCCTGCTCGGGCTCTACTCGCTCGGCTTCGACGGCGCGCTGCGCGACGCGATCCCCGACCAGCTCTTCGGCCGGGCGATGACGCTCAGCCAGGCGGGGATGATGACGCTGCAAGGCCTCGGGTTCGCATTCGCGGGCGCCGTCGCCGAGCTCACGGGGACGGCCTGGGCAATCGCCGTCTCGGGTGCTGCAGGGCTCGGCGTCTGCCTCGTGCTCCGCGCGCGCAGGAACGTCCGAAGCGGTCCGTAACGTCTCCTTGTGAAGGTTCTCGGCATCGACCCAGGGACGGCTGCTTGCGGGTACGGAGTAGTCCACGGAAGCGAAGGGCGCCTCAGGGCAGCCTGCCACGGGTGGTGGCGAACCACGCCGCAGGAGCGCATGGACGTCCGTCTGCTCACGATCTTCACTGGGGTGGCGGAGCTGATCGAGGAGCACGCGCCGGATGTGCTCGCCATGGAGGAGTCGTTCGTCGGCGCAGACGCCCGCATCGCGCTCTCCGTCGGACAAGCGCGCGGGGCAATCCTCGTCGCCGCGTCGTCCGCCGGCGTTCCGTGCATCGAATATGCCCCGAGCCGCGTCAAGCAGTCGGTCTGCGGCTACGGCCGGGCTGACAAGGCGCAGGTGCAGCAGATGGTGAAGGCGATCCTCGGCCTGCGCGAGCTGCCGAAGCCCGACCACGCCGCCGACGCGCTCGCCGTCGCGATCTGCCACGCGCTCGCGCCGCCGCTCCTCGAGGCCGTCTCGTGATCTCACGGTTGCGGGGGACGGTCGTCGCCCGCACCGCAGCGGGGATCGTGCTCGACGTCAACGGTGTCGGCTACCTCGTCGCCGCGACGCCGCGCATCTCCACGCCGGTCGGCGGCGAAGCCACGATCGAGATCCATCTCCACGTGCGCGAGGACGCGCTGCAGCTCTACGGCTTCGCCTCGACCGAGGAGCGCGAGCTCTTCGAGCTGCTCCTCGGCGTCTCGGGCATCGGGCCGAAGGTCGCGCTGGCGATCGTCTCGGGCTCGACCCCTGCGGAGCTCAAGCGCGCGATCGTCCGCGATGACACCGCGCGCTTCGAGGCGATCCCCGGCATCGGCCGCAAGATCGCCCAGCGCGTCGTGATGGAGCTCAAGGAGAAGCTCGGCCCGCTCGTCGAATCGGCTCCCGGCGAGTCCGTCGGTACCGCGCTGCTCGCGCGCGACGCGCTCGTCGAGCTCGGCTGGTCGATGGTCGATGCCGAACGTGCCCTCGCCACGGTCGACGAGGCGCTGCCCGTCGAAGAGCAGGTTCGCGCGGCCTTGAGGCAGGCGGCGTGAACGCGCACGTCGCTCACCCCGGTTTTGACGGTTGTTCAGGGACTGTCCCCGTAGGGGCCCGTCCGGGTGTGCCGTGTGCCACCGTGTCGATCGGACAGGCCCCGATGAAGCCGGGACAGTCCCTTCGCGCTTCGAGGCTCGCATGAGCGGCTCCCGCGTCGTCGCGCCTGCCGTCGTCGACCTGGCGGACGAGGAGCTCGACCGGTCCCTCCGCCCGCAGGATCTCTCCGACTTCATCGGCCAGGAGCGGGTCAAGGAGCAGCTCGCGATCGCGCTCGCCGCCGCGAAGGCGCGCGGAGAGGCCCTCGACCACGTCCTGCTCGCAGGGCCGCCGGGGCTCGGCAAGACCTCGCTCGCGCAGATCATCCGCCGCGAGCTCGGCGTCGGGATCCGCCAGGTCGCCGGCCCGGCGCTCGAGCGCAAGGGCGACATCGCCGCGATCCTCACCGCGCTCGAGCCGGGCGACGTCCTCTTCATCGACGAGATCCACCGGCTCAACCGGACGATCGAGGAGATCCTCTACCCGGCGCTCGAGGACTTCCGGCTCGACATCATCGTCGGCCAGGGGCCCGCGGCCCGCACGCTCACGCTCGACCTGCCGAAGTTCACGATGGTGGGGGCGACGACGCGCACCGGCCTGCTCACCACGCCGCTCCGCGACCGCTTCGGGCTCACGTTCCGGCTCGACCACTACACGCCCGCCGAGCTCGGGACGATCGTGCGCCGGAGCGCGGGGATTC
>CAIYXH010000049.1 GCA_903930195.1 uncultured Actinomycetes bacterium
GCCGTCTCGTCCGGACATGAGGCGGAAAACCGTCTCGTAGCCGATGCCCCCGCCCGCGCGGCGATGGCGGGTCGTCGTCGTACAGAGGACGACGTCCGGGGCGAGCTCCTCGTACTCCCAGTCGCCGATCGCGTAGACCGAGTCGCGGAGCGCCTCGCGCAGCGCGGCGACGGTCGCGTCGGGGCCGAGCGGCCGGCTCTCGGAGGCGACCGACTCGATCAGCGCCTCGCCGTGGAAGCACGGCCGCATCTCGTCGGCGGAGCCGCGCCGGTGTGCCGACTCGAAGCGCAGCAGCGTTTGCATGAAGGGCGACCAGGCCATTGTTCGACGCTAGCGACGAGTCCTGCGGCTGTCCATCCCTCGCCTGTCACCCGGCTGGCACCCTTGCGTGATGGCCCTGCCACCGCTCTCGGTGCTCGACCTCGCACCCATCGTCCAGGGCGCAACGCCCGGCGAGGCGCTCGCGCGGTCGCTCGACCTCGCCCGGCATGTCGAGCAGCTGGGCTACCGGCGCTTCTGGCTCGCCGAGCACCACAACTCGACGGGGATCGCGAGCGCGGCGACAGCTGTCGTCATCGCCCACGTCGCGGCCGGCACGGAGACGATCCGCATCGGCTCCGGCGGGATCATGCTCCCGAACCACGCGCCGCTCGTGATCGCCGAGCAGTTCGGGACGCTCGAGGCGCTGCACCCGGGACGCATCGACCTGGGCCTCGGCCGCGCGCCGGGCACCGACATGCACACGGTCGCTGCGCTACGCCGCGACGCCATGGCCGCGGACACCTTCCCACAGGACGTGCTCGAGCTGCAGGCCTACCTCGGCGATCGCAAGCCGGGCCAGGCCGTGCGGGCGATCCCCGGCGAGGGGACGCACATCCCACTCTGGATCCTCGGCTCGAGCCTCTTCGGCGCGCAGCTCGCAGCGCTCCTCGGGCTGCCGTACGCGTTCGCCTCGCACTTCGCGCCGCGACACCTCACCGAGGCGCTCGCGCTCTACCGCGCCGAGTTCCGGCCCTCGGCGCAGCTCGAGGAGCCCTACGCCATGGTCGGCGTCAACGCCGTCGTCGCCGACACGGACGCGGAGGCACAGCGGCTCTTCACCTCGGTGCAGCAGTCGTTCACGAACATCTTCCGCGCCCGCCGGGGGCAGCTCCCGCCGCCGATCGACGACATCGAGAGCTACTGGACGGAGAGCGAGCGGTTCCAGGTGACGGAGATGCTGAGCCGCGCCTACGTCGGCTCGCGCGAGACGGTGCACGCGGGTCTCGCGGGCCTCGTCGAGGAGACCGGCGCCGACGAGCTGATCGTCGCCTCCGCGATCTACGACCACAGCGCGCGGCTTCTCTCCTACACGCTGCTCGCGCAAACCTCCGCGTAAACGCGGACCCGCGTTCCCCGAGCTCGGCGCAACCCGTTCCCTGGTACGGAGGTGCGGGTGTCTGCGCACGCTGTCGTCGCCCGGAAGGGGGATGCCGCCTGCGAGTTTCCCGGTGTCGAACGCGATCCATCTCGGGAATTCCGCCGAACGTTCACGAAGATCGGCTCCGTTGCGGCCGGTGTCCTCACCTACTCGGACACCACGGTCGCCTTCGTCTCGACCTGTACCTACGTCGTCCAGACGACCTACCGCAACTGGGTGAGCCTCTCGTCGAACAAGGTCACGATCCTGACGATCGGGCCGCTCTGTCTCCGACGCTCTGACTATTGCCTTCGGGCAGCACTAGTGGCACGCTCGTCCTGCAGCGGTCACGCAAGCCAGTGGGGAGGCATCGCCGGTGGAGTCGAGAGTGCGCACGAGAGCGATTTGCGGGATCCTCGCCCTGGGCGCCGTGAGCCTCCTCGCGGCCGTTCCGGTGCGCGCCGCCGTCTCGCAGACGATCCACGTCGGCGTCGATGCCGACGGCGCGATCACGATGACCTTCGCCGACGGCACGCCGATCGGCTCGGCCACCCAGCCGGGGACGCAGATCCCCGCCGGCAGCTACCAGCTCGTCGTCAGCGAGAACATCGACGACCAGGGTGACCAGCACGCCTTCCATCTGCGCGGCCCCGGCGTCGACGTCGCGACGTCGAGCACGCAGGGGGTGCAGTCGACCACGACAGTCACCTTCGCAGCTGCGTCCGTCTACAGCTTCGTGGACGACGACGTCCCGACTCGTGCCCCCACGTACTTCAGCACCCCTGGCGCGGTCGCTTCGACGACCGGGACCGGCACCGCGACCACCACGACAGCGGTGACCGGAGGATCGACGCCGTCCTCGTCCGATCCCGTCGGCTCCGAGGCCGTCGCTCCGCTCCGCGGGACGCTCACCGCCGCGGTCTCGGCTGCCGGCGCGGTCACGCTGCGCTTTCACGGCATGGTCGTCACATCGCTTCGCGCGGGTCGCTACACCTTCGTCGTGACCGACCGGTCGGGCACAGCCGGCTTCGTCGTCCAGCAGACGGGCGCGACGCTGCTCGCGCTCACGAGCACCACCTTCGTCGGGACGAAGCACCACATCGTCACCCTCCGCGCAGGCCACTGGAGCTTCCGCTCACCGGGGAAGCTCCGGCATGTCTTCACAGTCACGGCCTGAAGCGATGATCCTTCAAGTGACTATTGCAACTGTCTGACGACGGGCCTACGTTTCAGTAGTAACCACGGAAGCCGTCCTTTGCGGCAGGCAGCTCCCCGCGGTGTTCCAGCACCACCTCCTTGAGAGAGCGGCGGTGCGTCAGGAAACCGAAACGGAGGGTGATGGCAAGCAAGCTGAAGATCCAGGTGAACGGGCTCAACCACGGTGTGAGCGCGAGCCTCGATACACCGCTCCTGTACGTCCTGCACAACGAGCTCCACCTGCACGGCCCGCGCTTCGGTTGCGGTCTCGCGCAGTGCGGTGCCTGCTCGGTGCTGCTCGACGGCAAGGAGATCCGCTCCTGCGTGACCCCGGTCGCAGCAGTCAGCGGCAAGCAAGTGACGACCCTGGAGGGCCTGCCGGGCCTCTGGGCAAAAGAACGCGGAACCTCAGCTGCCTCCCCGCAGCTGCACCCGCTGCAGCAGGCCTGGATCGACGTGCAAGTGCCCCACTGCGGCTACTGCCAGAACGGAATGATGATCCAGGCCGCCGACCTCCTCGCAACGACGAAGAAGCCGACCGAGGACCAGATCCGCACCGCCATGAACGGGCACCTCTGCCGCTGCGGCACCTACCCCCGGATCCTCACCGCGATCCAACAAGCCGCAACCGTGATCGCCAAGGGAGGCGCATAGCCATGACAGGCTTCATGCACGAAGGTGTCATTTCAAACCGTGAATTCTCGCGGACATCGTTCCTGAAGGGCGGCGGCATGCTCGTCGTCGGCTTCAGCCTCGCCGGTGCAGCCGTGAGCGGCAAGGCCGCGGCCGCGGGCGTCGATCCGCTCGCAAGCCCCGGGCCGGGCGACCCGAACGCCGTCGACTCGTTCCTCGCGATCCACGCCGACAACACGGCGTCGCTCCGCTCCGGACGCATCGAGCTCGGGCAGGGATCGACCACCTCGCTCCTGACGCTCGCAGCCGAAGAACTCAACATGGATGCGAGCCAGTTCCAGCACATCTCGTTCGACACCGGCGGCGCCACGCCATCGCCGAACACCGGCAACACCGGCGGCAGCTCCTCGATCACGACCGGTGGCCCGCTCGTCCGCAAGGCGGCGGTCTCCGCCTACCAGGCACTCCTCACCATGGCCTCGGCCTCGCTCGGCGTGCCGGTGGCGAACCTGACCGGCGCCAAGGGCGTCGTCTCAGGCGGCGGCAAGACCGTCACCTATGGCCAGCTGATCGGCGACAAGCTCTTCAACGTCGAGTACACGGGGACGACGCTCAGCGCCGGGCAGGCGCCGGCGAAGCCCGTCAGCCAGTACACGCAGGTCGGGATCCTCGCCGCCCCGCGCCGCGACATCCCGGACATCGTCACGGGCAAGCTCACCTACGCCGCGAACGTGCGCGTGCCGGGCATGGTGCACGGCCGCATCGTCCGTCCCCGCGGCCAGGGCGCCTACGGCGACGGCACGAACCCGGTGCCGGTGTCGATCGACGCGTCCTCGATCTCGCACATCCCAAACGCGCAGATCGTGCACGTCGGGAACTTCGTCGGCGTCGTCGCCCCGCTCGAGTACGACGCGATCCAGGCCGCCGCCCAGCTGAAGGTGCAATGGGCCGCCCTGCCGCCGATCTCCGCGGTGGGCGATCTCTGGAAGGGGATGCGTGCGCTCGACGCCGCCGGCCAGGCACCCGCCCGGATCGCTGCGATCAGCGGCAACGTCGACTCGGCGATGGGCTCGGCCGCCCAGACCTACGGCGGAGCCTTCAAGTACCACTACCAGATGCACGCGCCGATCGGCCCGAACGTCTCGGTTGCCGACGTCACCCCGAACGGGGCGATCATCTACACGCACGTGAAGGACGGCTACGGGACATCGCGGCCGAAGATCGCGGCGGTGCTCTCGACGCCGGCAAAGCCGATGCCGGTCAACCGCGTGCGGATCGTCTACTACCGCGGCTCGAGCTCCTTCGGCGGCGGTGCCCAGCACGTCGACAACGGCGAGTCGGCGGCAATCATGTCGCAGGCGATCGGCAAGCCGGTACGGGTCCAGTACATGCGCTGGGACGAGCACGGCTGGGACAACTACGGCCCCGCGACGCTGTGGGACGTCAAGGGCGGCATCGACGCTCAGGGCAACCTCGTCGCCTGGGACGCGACAAGCACAGGCCCGGCGTCGTACTCCGTCACCCCGGCCGAGTCGATGACCTCCGCCCTCACCGGCGTCGCCCTGCCGACCGGCAGCGGCGCCGGCCCGGCGGACACGACCTACTCGGGCACGCCGCACAACATCGCGAACCGGAGGATCACCGGCAAGACCGTTCCGATCCTGAACCACTACTTCAAGAACTCGACGCTGCGGGCTCCGAACGCGCCGCAGACCTGCTTCGCGAACGAGCAGGTGATCGACCAGCTGGCGTACCTGGCGAAGCTCGATCCGTACCAGTTCCGGCTCCAGAACATCTTCACGGGGCTGACGAACGACGGCTACAACCAGTGGCGGGACGCGCTCGTCGCCGCGACGAAGGAAGCCGGCTGGGTGACGCGGGTTGCGAACTCCGTCAAGCAGACCGGCCGCGTCCGCACGGGACAGGGCGTCGCGCTCGGCGGCTTCGCCAACTCCCAGGCGGCCGTCGTCGCGCATGTCGAGGTCGACATGAAGACCGGCAAGATCGTGGCGACCCAGATGACCTCGGCGCAGGTCGCCGGACTCTCGGTTGCTCCGAACCTGATCGAGAACCAGCAGGAGGGTTCGCTGATCATGGGCACGAGCCGCGCCCTGTTCGAGGAGGTGGCGTTCAACACATCACAGGTCACGAGCCTCGACTGGGTCAGCTACCCGCTGCTGCGGTTCAAGGACCACCCGAACGTGAAGACCGTCGTCGTCCAGCGGACGGATCTGCAGCCGACCGGCTCCGGTGAGCCGCCGACCGCACCGACCGCCGCAGCGATCGCGAACGCGTTCTTCGATGCGACGGGCGTGCGGATGATGGAGGCGCCGATGACGGCGGCTCGCGTCCGCGCGACCCTCAAGGCGGCCGGGGTCGCCTGATCCGGACGGTGGGGGTGCGGCGCGCGGCGCACCCCCACATACGCGCCCCC
>CAIYXH010000050.1 GCA_903930195.1 uncultured Actinomycetes bacterium
CCGCCTCGGTGTCGGCGTAGAGGAAGACGTGCCCATGGTCGGCGCTCACCGCGAGCCGCGTGCCGAGCGCGCGCTGCGCCTCGGCCTCGACCTCGGTCGCGTGCAACTCGCGCACGAGGCCGCGCGCGGAGGACGCATCCCCCACATCCACGGTCACCCGCCAGTCCTCGGCCACGTGTCAACCCTAGCGGGCCTGCCCCGCCCGAGCGGGTAGCCTCCTAACCGATCGCGGAGAGGTGTCCGAGCGGTCGAAGGAGCGCGACTGGAAATCGCGTATGTGCCGAAAGGTGCATCGAGGGTTCAAATCCCTCTCTCTCCGCCTCTGCCCGAGAGCCCGGGGCCTTGACCCTGGGTTCTCGGGCTCCAAATTCTCGACGCCGTTCTAGATGGCGGTCCGTCCTCCGTCGGCGGCAACGATCGCGCCGGTGACGTAGCTCGCCCGCGGCGACGCGAGGAAGGCCACGACCTCGGCGATCTCCTCGGGCTGCGACGCGCGCTTGAGCGCGGTGGTGGCGCCGACCGTCTCGAACATCTCGCGTGCATCCGGCCGCGTGTAGATCGGCCCGGCTGCGACGGCGTTCACGCGAACGCCGCTCGGGCTGTACTCCGCCGCCCAGGCCTGCGTCAGCGAGCCGAGCGCCGCCTTCGTCGCGCCGTACGCCGCCCCGCCGGCGAGCCCGATCGAGCCGGCCATGCTGCCGACGTTCACGATCGAGCCCGTGCCCTTCGCGACCATCGCAGGTGCGAACGCCCCGACGAGCAGGAACGGCCCGCGGACGTTCGTCGCGAACAGCGAGTCGAAGTCGTCGATCGCGAAGCCCGCGGTCGGACCCCAGGTCGCGTGTCCGGCGTTGTTGACGAGGATGTCGATCTCGCCGGCGTCCTTCGCCACGCGCTCGATGTCGGCGGGGTCGCTCACGTCGGCGACGATCGCGCGCGCCTGCCCACCGGCTGCGACGATCTCGGCGACCGTCTCGGCGGCGCGTGCTGCATCGCGTCCAACGACGAGAACCTCCGCCCCGTCCTCGGCGAGGCGCAGCGCGACCGCCTTGCCGAGCCCGGCCGTCGCCCCGGTGACGAGGGCCTTCTGGTTCTCTAGCTCACGGGTCTGACTGGCGGACATGCTCGCTCCTTCGCATCGTGAACAGACAGGTCTGTCTGTTGCGCTCGCAACTATACAGACCGGTCTGTTACTGTCAAGCCATGTCCCGCCCAGAGCCCGTCGCCGCCAGGCCCTCTCCGCGCGAGCGGCTGCTTGTCGCCGCCGACGAGCTCTTCTACGGCGAAGGCGTCAATACCGTCGGCATCGACCGCGTGATCGAACGAGCCGACGTCTCGAAGGCGTCCCTCTACGCGATCTTCGGGAGCAAGGACGAGCTGATCCGGGCCTACCTCACCGGCAAGCACGCCGTGTGGCGGGAGCGCGTGACGCGCGAGCTCGAGCAGTACGACGCACCCCGCGAGCGTCTGCTCGGCGTCTTCGACATCCTCGGCGAGTGGCTCGCCGACCCTGCCTTCAACGGCTGCGCGTTCGTGAACGCGAGTGCCGAGGCAGCTGCCGGAAGCGCGATCGTCGAGGCCTCCGACGCGGCCCGTGCCTGGAAGCGGTCGCTGTTCGTCGAGCTGGGCGCGGCGGCCGGCGCGGCCGAGCCCGACGTGCTCGCCGATCAGCTCGGCCAGCTCTATGACGGGGCACAGATCGCCGCCGAGATGGACAGGAATCCCCGGGCGGCCGAGGCGGCGCGCTCCGCCGCCGCGACGCTGCTCGACGCTGCGATCGGCGCAAAACAGCCGTCTTCAAAAACGTAGGCGATTTGCCCGTTTGTATGACCCCGACCGGGGTCGCTCTGTCGAGAGCCCGAGGGCTACAAGTCACCTCTTTCGACCGTTGACCGGAGTCATCAGCTCGGCCTAGCGTCAGCGCACTGGCATCGAGGCGGGAACTGCGACCCGGCTCACGAGCGAAAGAAGGCGGGCTATGAACCGGTTGTTCGTGCTGCTCCTCCTCGCGGGTTCGATCGCAGTGATCCCGGCTGTGATCGGCGCGGGACATCTCGTCCCAGCACCGCAGAGCGCCCGCGCCGACGCGTGCGGCGACGACGGGACCTATCCGAACTGCGCGACCCAGTGCGCGCTCACCGGCGAGGACTGCGACATCTCGTCGGATGGCGACGTCGACTGGGGCTGGGTCTGCGCCTCGACGGGGAACGACTGCCCGAGCAGCGACGACTCGAGCGGGGACAGCGGCGGCGGCGACTCCGGGAGCAGCGGTGACTCGGGCGATACGACCGCCAGTCCCGATCCGGGCCCCAGCGCAGACGATCCCGCCGACGACAACGAGGACTGGACCGGCGATTGGGGCGACGGCGACACCTTCAACACCTCTGGCACCGACGACGATTACGGCCTAATCCATCTGTCGAGCCCGGCGCACTGCTACATGCAGGCTGGTCGGCCCCACACGTCGACATCGCGAAGCACGTTCGGCTGGGCGTCTGGCGACGCGCAGACCAGGTGCGACTCTCCGGTGTACGCCGTCAATGCTTCGGCGCACCTCTTCCGCGATGACGGCGGCCGTCTTGTCTCTGTGGGCGACAACGACGACGTCGCCACAGCCTGGGGCTTCGAGACCGCACGTTCGCCACAGGCACACACGAAACAGCACGGCTGCGACTCAGGTCAGGACTACTGGAACGAAGGCTCCGGCACCTCCGTCGAGCTTACGAACTCCGGCTACCGCAGTTTTCTCGGTTCAGGGTTCTACTCCCCGAAGGGAATGGTGATCTGTTGATCCGGCATGGTCATCTTCTGTGCGGGACGTCCGCCGCGCTCCTCGCCACCTCGATTGGTGGACTGGTACTCCCTGACCCAGCCGATCCCGCACAACCTTCGAACCTGCCTCCACCGACCCTCTTGCGGGAGCCACCGAAACGCATCCCCACCCTTTCGGTTCAGGACGGCGAGCGGATCGTCAGGGCCAAACTCGCATGGTCATGGTGGCGTCAACCCCACGCCGTTCCACTCGACTTTCACCTACCGCCATTGCCTTGGGAGAGCGCCCCGCGGATCCCCACATCACCGGGCCGGATGATCCTCATCCTCGGTACGAGCGTGCCCTCGATGACCATGTTCGTGGTTAGTTCAACTAGCACACGCGCTCCGAAGGCCACCTCCACGAACACCGTCATCGTCAGTCCGACCGCGTCGGCTCTGGGCGTCACGCAGATGACCACGTCGGCGCCGGGGCTCCACGTCGCTTCGCTCGCGCCTTGCTCCGAGTTGCAGGTCGGCCATCCCGGACTTTGCGCCCGACTACCGAAGACCCTCATCCGCTCCTACGTGGTGATCTCCGCGCACTGGCCGTCGCCCACGGGTGCAACGGCCACCTCGGAGGCCTTCTGGATCTTCGTCCGCTCGCCGCGATCGTGATGCGCCAGGTCGAACGCCTGCTCCCGATCCTGGTCGTTGCCACGGCCGTGATCGTCGCGGCGCTTGTAGTTCCCGTAGGCGGAGGGACAGCGCCGAGGGGCGATCAGCCGAACGCTGTCTCGCCTGCCGACGCACCCGCTGTTCTACGCTCGCTCGGCTTCAGCGTCCCTGCGGCCAGCTGTCTCGCCGATCCGAGCCAGACACAGTGCCCCGCATTCACGATCGTCATGATCCCGTCGGTCACCGCTGTGAACACTGTCGTGCCCTTCACCGAGATCACGCCCGGTGACGGATCCGCGACGCAATACAGCCCATGAACAATCGACGTTCGCCACCGCATGTCTATCGCAGCACCACACCGAAGCCCACGGACACAGTCGAGCCGTCGCCCCGTCAGATTCCGCTGTTCAAGACTCGACAAGTCTCGTGGACGAGCCAACCGATGCGAAGCCGAATCGATCTCGAGGACAAAGACGCCGTTCGCCACGCACTTGAGAAAGAGGGATCGCCGAACCCCGGGTTGAGCTAGCCCGGCTAGTCGTGGATGCGGGCGATGAGCTCTTCGCGCCGCATCACCCGCACGCGGTGGGCCGAGCGAACGAGACGTACCTCGTAGCCGGCGCTGCGCGGGTAGAGCACCTTGTCGCCCGGCTCGAC
>CAIYXH010000051.1 GCA_903930195.1 uncultured Actinomycetes bacterium
CCGCCTCCGTCGAGCGCGACCACGACGACCGGACGATCTTCGAGCAGCACAGCTTCGAGCCGGTCGCCGAGGAGGGGACCGCCGTCACTCTTCTCCGACGCTTCGCATGACCCTCAGACTTCGTTAAGACTTTTCCGTCTGAATAGAGCCCGGATGCGGGCACGAGGGCGTGGTCGGTGGCTGGCTTGTCTGGCGGTACTTGCCTGTAGCGGGGGGACGGCAGCGCATGCGATGACGACGCCGTCGTGGACGACCTACGGGGGCTCGCCCGAACGTCTGGGCGCCGCGGAGACGGAGTCGGCTTCCCTCCAGCGCGCATTCGTCCTGCCGTTGAGCGGCACGGTCACCGGGCAGGTGCTCTCCTCGGGCGGCCTCTTCTACGCAGCCACGAACGCCGGTGAGATCGTCGCGTTCGACGCCGACGGGACGGTGCTCTGGCGCGACGACGTCGGCCAGCTCGCGCACACCTGCGTCCAGCTGAACGGGTACGGGCTCGTGGGCACCGGCGTGATCGACCAGGCAGCCGGGATCCTCTACGTCGCGGACGCGTTCGGGCGTCTGCACGCCCTCGCCCTTGCGACCGGAGCCGAGGAGCCGGGCTGGCCCGTGCGGATGTTCACGGACTACCGGCGCGAGCTCAACTGGGGCGCGCTCGCGCTCGCCGACGGCTCGGTCTACGTGCCGACGGCCTCGTACTGCGCCAGCCGCTGACCCAGGGGGGCATCCTCCGCGTCGACACCGCCTCACGCGCGGTCACGCGCTGGACGTCGGTCTCGCTCACCCAGGGCGGTGGCGGGGGCCCGTGGGGCTGGGGCGGCGTGGCCTACGACCCTACCCGCGACGCGCTCTTCGTCGGCACCTCCGGCGCCTTCTCCGGCGGCACGAACGTCGGCGACGCGTGGACGGAGACTGCGGGCTACGGCGACCGCATGGTCGAGCTCGATCCGAGCCTCGACGTCGTCGACTCGCAACATCCCGCCGACATCCCCGACCACATGGATCTGGATCTCGTGGGCTCGCCGCTGGTGATCGACGACTCGCCCTGCGGCTCCCTGCTCGTCCAAGTCGACAAGGACGACACCGTCTACGCCTGGAACGCCGACGACATCTCCGCCGGACCTGTCTGGGAGGTACCGCTCCAGACCTACGACGTCCACGACCCGTTCCTGACGAACCTCGCCTGGTCGGCGTCGCAGTCGGCGCTCGTCGCCGTCTCGGGAACGCAGGTGGTGCGGATCTCCCTCGCCGGCTGCAGCGCCTCGGTCGGCTGGGCCGACCAGCTCGGCACGGCGACCGAGAACGGCTCCCCGACGATCTCCGGCGGCACCGCCTGGTTCGCCGTCAACGGCGCGGACCTGCTCGTCGGCTACGACCTCGAGATCGGCAAGCGCGTCTTCGCCGCGCCGCTCGACGGCACGACCGTCGAGGCGCCGACGATCGTCGGCAACCGCCTCGTCGTCGGCACGTTCGCCGGCGTCGTCGACGGCTTCTCGTTCGGCAAGCCGGGGATCACGACGACGGCGTCGGAGCCGCCGGTCAGCACGGTCGTCGCGACGAGTTGGTCGGGGACGAAGCTCGGCTGGCAGAGCCGCGCCGACGGCGTCTACGCGACGACGAACGGCGGCAAGAGCTGGGCGGAGATCTACAGCGGCCCCGCCCGCGCGGTGCTGCGGCTCTCGAAGACGGCCGGGGTGATTTCCACGGGCTTCGCGCCGGGCAGCTGCATGTGCGCGACGAAGCAGCTCTACACGGTCGACAGCGGCAAGACGTGGCATGAGACGAAGACGCTCGGCAGCTCGTTCCTCGCGGCCGGCGGCCACGTCTACTTCTGGGAGGGCGCGTCGCTCCACCTGCTCGGCGCGCTCCCGAAGACCGGGACGGCGCGGCTCGCCTCCACCGAACTCGCGACCGCCACGGGCGGGGCGGTTGTCGGCGCCGTCGCGAGCGACGGCCACCTCGTCGCGGCGGTCTCGAGCCGGGTGAACGGCCAGGGCTACGACACGCAGCCACGGGTGATCGTCGCCTCGGGCTCCTCCACGCAGACGCTGACGCTGCCCGCGCAGACCGGGCGGCCGCTGCTCACCGGCATCTCGGCGAAGGGCTCGACCGTCACCGTCACGGCCACGGACTTCACCGTCGAGCCGGCGCAGACCGTCACCTGGGTCTCGACCGATGGCGGTGAGACCTGGGCGGTCGGTTAGACGCGCCAGTCGGCGGGGTTCGGAAGCGGCGTGAGCCGCGGAACCAGCTCGTCGCGCAGGCCCTCGAAGTCGGGCGGGAGCGACAGGTGCTCGCCGAGCGTCTCGAGGGGCTCGTCCGAGGTGAAGCCCGGGCCCAGCGTGGCGATCTCGAAGAGCACGCCGCTCGGCTCGCGGAAGTAGATCGAGCGGAAGTAGAAGCGGTCGATGATCGGCGTCGGGCGTCCCCCGGCGGCGGCGACCTTCTCGCGCCAGCCCTCGTGTGCCTCGAGCGGGCAGGCCCAGGCGACGTGATGCACCGTCCCGGCGCCCGGCAGGCCGCGCTCCTCGGGCGGTGCGTCGTAGACGTAGAAGCCGCCGCGGTGCTGCCCTCTGGCTTCCCAGCCGGGGCTGAACTCCAGCGCCTCGAGGAACGGCGCGCTCCGCTCGGGGCCGGACGCGTACGCCCGCACGCCCGCGAAGCCACGCAGGGCGTGCTCCGGGGGGATGGCGCGCTGCTCGGCGACGAGCGGCTCGTCGGAGGAGGTGTCGACGATCAGCTCCAGGCAGAGCCCGTCGGGGTCGCGGATCAGCGTCGACGTCTCGGTGCGTCGTCCGTCGGCGCGGTCGGCCCAGAAGTCGAGCGCCGCCTCCGAGGCGACGCGGAAGACCACGCGATGCACCATCCCGTCGCCGGCGCGTCCCGGCGGCGAGCCCGGATATTCGAAGAAGGTGATGTCTGCGCCGGCCGAGCCGCGCTCGTCGGCGTAGAAGAGGTGGTAGACAGTCGGGTCGTCCTGGTTGACCGTCTTCTTCACGAGCCGGAGCCCGAGCGTCCCCGCGTAGAACTCCACGTTCCGCGGCGCGTTGCCCGTAATCGCCGTGACGTGGTGCACTCCCTCGAGCCCCATCGCCGGGAACGGTACGTGAGTGAGCCCGGCAACGCTACGATCGGCCGGATGAGGGTGGGCGCATGAGGTGCGACGTTGCCGTGCTCGGCGGCGGGCCCGGTGGGTACACCGCCGCGATCCGCGCCGCGCAGCTCGGGGCCAAGGTCATCTGTGTCGAGAAGGAGCCGGCGCTCGGCGGCACCTGCCTGCGCGTCGGGTGCATCCCGACGAAGGCTTGGGTGCAGACGGCGCACTTCCTGCACCAGGCGCGTGACTCGTATCCCAAGCTCGGCGTCGCGATCGGCGAGCCGTCGCTCGACTTCGGCAAGGCGAACGAGTGGAAGAGCTCGGTGGTCAACCAGATGACCGGCGGCATCGCCTCGCTGTTCAAGGCGAACGGCGTCGAGTGGGCCAAGGGGCTCGGCCGTTTCAGCGGCCCCAACACGATCTCGGTCGAAGGTGGCGAGGAGATCGAGTTCACGAGCGCGGTCGTCGCGACGGGCTCGTTCCCGATGGCGCCGCCGATCCCCGGCCTCGACTCGCCGCGCTGCGTCGACTCGACCGGCCTCCTTGCGCAGACGGAGGTTCCGCGCCGACTCGTCGTGCTGGGCGGCGGGATCATCGGCTCCGAGTTCGCCTCGATCTTCCAGACGTTCGGCAGCGAGGTCACGATCATCGAGATGCTCGACCGCCTGATCCCGGCCGAGGACGCCGACGCGGCCAAGGAGCTCGCGCGCCAGTACGGCAAGCGCGGCATCGGCCTGCAGCTCGGCAAGCAGTGCACGAAGGTCGAGGACACGGGCTCCGGCCTCGTCGTCCACTTCGGCGAGGGCGAGACGGTCGAGGCCGACCTGATGCTCGTCGCCGTCGGCCGCGCGCCGCTCGTCGAGGGCATCGGGCTCGACGCCGCGGGTGTCTCGTTCGACCGCCGCAGCGGCATCGCGACCGACGAGCGCCGCCGCACCTCCGTCCCGCACATCTATGCGGTCGGCGACTGCGCCGGCTACTGGCAGCTCGCGCACACCGCCTTCCGGGAGGGCGAGGTGGCCGCCGAGAACGCCTGTGGCCACGACGCCGTCATGGAGGAGCGCGCGGTGCCGCGGCCGATCTACACCCATCCCGAGGTCGCCGGCGTCGGTCTCACCGAGGCGCAGGCGCGCGAGCAGCACGGCGACGCCGTCGCGGTCGGCATGTTCCCGTGGGTCGCGAACGCGCGCGCGGTGATGCAGAACGAGACGACCGGCTGGGTGAAGTCGATCCACGAGACCCACTACGGCGAGCTGCTCGGGCTCGTGATCGTCGGTCCGCACGCGACCGACCTGATCGAGGCCGGCGTCGTTGCGCTCGACGCCGAGGCGACGGTCGAGACGGTCGCCGACGGCATGACCGCGCATCCGACCCTCTCCGAGGGCATCAAGGAGGCCGGGCTCGTCGCGCTCGGCCGCGCGATCCACCTCCCGAACAAGAAGAAGCGCACCTCTTAGAAAGAATTTTCGCGGCCGCGCAAGTTTTCCGCGGCTGCGGCGTCTCCTCTTAGTGGACGTGCCCTCGTCCAGTCCGGAATTGCGCCCGCCCGCCGATTCCGGACGATCTCCCTGGAAGGCCGCTCCCGCCGCAGAGAGCGGCCTTCCTTTTGGTCCCGCTCGCTCGTGCCCTTGGGCGCGGCGAGCGGGACCGGGAGTCTGCGCTGCTCTCGTAGGGACAGGGCTTCGGCCCTGCCCCGGTTTCGAGGCTTACGCCTTCGCTGCGAGGAAGCGATCCACAGCAGCGGCTGCGCCGCGGCCCTCACGGATCGCCCAGACGATCAGCGACTGCCCGCGCCGCGCATCGCCGGCGGCGAAGATGCCGTCGACGGAGGTGGCGTACTTGAGGGGGGAAGCCTTGGCGTTCGAGCGCTCGTCCTTCTCGACGCCGAGCGCCTCGAGCAGCGCGCCCTCGGGGCCGAGGAAGCCCATCGCGAGGAGCACGAGGTCGGCGGGGCGAGAATCCTCGGCGCCGGTGACGAGCTCGAAGGGGTGCGCGCCGCTGTTCTGCGCCCAGTGGATGCTCTCGACCTTGCCGTTGCCCTCGAAGTGGGTGGTGGAGATCGAGAAGTCGCGCGTGCCGCCCTCCTTGAGGGCGTACGGGATGCGGAGCTTCATCGGCCAGCGAGGCCAGGGAGTGATGTCGTCCGGCCGCGACACGGGCGGCTCGCCTACGAGCTCGATCTGGGTGACCGACGCGGCGCCCTCGCGGTGGGAGTGCGCGACGCAGTCGGCGCCGGTGTCGCCGCCGCCGATCACGATCACGTGCTTCCCGGCGGCGGTGATCGCGGCCTCGGTCCCGCTCGCGATGAAGCGGTTGCGGCCGTAGAGGTAGTCCATCGCGAAGTGGACGCCGTCGAGCTCGCGGCCGGGGACGGGAAGGTCGCGCGGGACGCGGGCGCCGGTGGCGATCACGACCGCGTCGTGCGAGCTGCGGAGCTCGGCGACGTCGATGTCGCGGCCGACCTCGACGCCGAAGCGGAACTCGACGCCTTCGCCGGCGAGCTGGTCGACGCGCTGCTGGACGACGGTCTTCTCGATCTTGAAGTCGGGGACGCCGAAGCGTACGAGCCCGCCGCCGGCCTCGTCGCGCTCGTAGACGGTGACGGCATGACCGGCGCGGCGGAGCTGCTGCGCGCACGCCATCCCGGCGGGGCCGGCGCCGATGACGGCGACGCTCCGGCCGCTCTCGGTGGTCGGCGGCTGCGGGCGGATCCAGCCTTCCTCGGCGGCGCGGTTCGCGATCGCGAGCTCGATCTGCTTGATCGAGACGGC
The DNA here is from genome assembly GCA_903930195.1 of uncultured Actinomycetes bacterium. Lineage (GTDB taxonomy): Bacteria > Actinomycetota > Thermoleophilia > Gaiellales > Gaiellaceae > PALSA-600. The sequence continues at coordinate 5,866 of CAIYXH010000051.1, forward strand.
CTCGCCCTCGCGGATCTCGAGCACGCACGACGCCTCGCATGGGGCGGGGCAGAGGCGTCCCGTCCAGTCGGGGAAGTTGTTGGTCCGGTGGAGCTGGATGCTGGCTTCCTCGAACCGGTCGCGGTAGACGAGGTCGTTCCAGTCCGGGATCAGGTTGTTGACCGGACACCCGTTGTGGCAGAACGGCACGCCGCACTCCATGCACCGCGCGCCCTGCTGCTGCAGCTCGACGAGCGGCAGCGTGCCGACGAACTCCCGGAAGTCCCCAACCCGCTCATGCGGCTCCCGCTCCGGATTCTCGACCCGGCCGATCTTCAGAAACGCGCCCAGCTGTCCCATCAGGCCAACGCCCCGTCCAGACCAGTCCCGATGCCAGTCATCGAAGCCGCCGCAAGGGCGCCACGCGCAAACGCAGCACGCAAGCCATCCGTCGCCGGCTTTCCGGACACTGTCCAGTGCCAGTCATTGGTTACGAGTGTGTAACAGCGGGTCACGGAGGGGCCTTTCAGGCGGTGGCGGTTTCGGACTCGGTGGTGACGAAGCCCTCGCCGCCGGTGGAGGTCGGATGGTCGTCGCCGCTCGGAGCTACAGCTTCGGCGGCGAGGTCGGCGAGGGCGCGCTTGTAGTCGCGCGGCATCACCTTGACGAAGTGGGTGAGGGCGGTGCTCCAGTCGGCGAGAAGGCGCTCGGCAACGGCGGAACCGGTGCGCTCGCGGTGCTCCTCGACGAGCGCGCGCAGCGTGGCCGCGTCGCCGTCCTCGATGGGGTCGAAGTCGACGAGCTCCGCGTTGCAGCGTCCCTTGAAGGCGCCCTGCTCGTCGAGCACGTAGGCGACGCCGCCGCTCATACCGGCCGCGAAGTTGCGGCCGGTGGGGCCGAGGACGACGACAACGCCGCCCGTCATATACTCGCAGCCGTGGTCGCCGACGCCCTCGACGACTGCCGAGGCGCCCGAGTTCCGCACCGCGAAGCGCTCGCCGGCGAGGCCGCGGAAGAATGCGCGACCGGCCGTCGCACCGTAGAGGACGGTGTTGCCGACGATCACGTTCTCCTCGGCGACGAAGCCGGCACCCTCGCTCGGCCGCACGGCGACGACGCCGCCCGAGAGGCCCTTGCCGACATAGTCGTTCGCGTCGCCCGCGAGCGTCAGCTCGACGCCCTTCGCGAGCCAGGCGCCGAGGCTCTGCCCGGCGGAACCGCGGAACGAGAGCCGCACCGAGCCCTCGGGGAGCCCGGCCGCGCCGTGCGCCACCGTGATCGCGTTGGAGAGCAGGCCGCCGAGCGCGCGATTGACGTTCTTCACGTCGGCCTCGATCGCCACCGGCGTGCCCTGCTCGATCGCCGGACGTGCCTGCTCGATCAGATCCCAGTCGAGCGCGCCGTCGAGCGCGGGCTCCTGGGCGCGCACGCGCCGGAGCGGCGTGCCGGCGGGCACCTTCGGCTGCGCGAGCAGGCCGGAGAGGTCGATGCCGCGGCCCTTCCAGTGGTCGACGGCTGCGTCGGAGGAGAGCAGCTCGACGCGGCCGGTGAGCTCCTCGAAGCGCCGCACGCCGAGCCGCGCCATCAGCTGGCGGGCCTCCTCGGCGACGAAGAAGAAGAAGTTGACGACGTGCTCCGGCTGCCCCTTGAACCGGGCCCGTAGCACGGGATCCTGCGTCGCGATCCCGACCGGGCAGGTGTTCAGGTGGCAGGCGCGCATCATCACGCAGCCGGTCGCGATCAGCGGCGCCGTCGAGAAGCCGACCTCGTCGGCGCCGAGCAGCGCGGCGATGACGACGTCGCGGCCCGTCTTGAGCTGGCCGTCCGTCTGCACCCAGATCCGTGAGCGGAGGTCGTTGAGGACGAGCGTCTGCTGCGTCTCGGCGAGCCCGATCTCCCAGGGAATGCCGGCGGACTGGATCGACGAGACCGGCGAGGCGCCCGTGCCGCCGTCGTGGCCGGAGACGAGCACGTGGTCGGCGTTGCACTTCGCGACGCCCGCCGCGACGGTGCCGACGCCCACCTCGGCGACGAGCTTGACCGAGATCTGCGCCTTCGGGTTCGCGCAGCGGAGGTCGTAGATCAGCTGCTTGAGATCCTCGATCGAGTAGATGTCGTGATGCGGCGGGGGCGAGATCAGCCCGACGCCCGGCGTCGTCATCCGCACGCTCGCGATGTACTTGTCGACCTTGTGGCCGGGCAGCTGGCCGCCCTCACCGGGCTTCGCGCCCTGCGCCATCTTGATCTGGATCTGATCGGCGTTCGCGAGGTAGTTGATGTTGACGCCGAAGCGGCCCGAGGCGACCTGCTTGATCGCCGAGCGGCGGAGGTCGCCGTTCGCGTCCGGGGTGAAGCGCACCGGATCCTCGCCTCCCTCGCCCGTGTTCGACTTGCCGCCGAGGCGGTTCATCGCGATCGCGAGCGTCTCGTGCGCCTCGCGCCCGAGCGAGCCGAGCGACATCGCGCCGGTGGCGAAGCGCTTGACGATCTCGGCGGCCGGCTCGACCTCGTCGAGGGGGATACCGCCGTCGGCCGGGAAGTTGAAGTCGAGCAGTCCGCGCAAGGTCGCGCGCCGCGCGGAGTCCTCGTTCACCTGGCGCGCGTACTCCTCGTAGGTGGCGTAGCCCCCCGCGCGCACGGCGTGCTGCAGCAGCGCGATCGTGTCGGGGTTCCACTGGTGGAACTCGCCCTCGGCGCGCCAGGCGTAGACACCGCCGAGCGGGAGCAGTTGCCCGTCGCGGGGGTAGGCGCGCGCGTGGCGGCCGATGGCCTCCTGCGCGAGCACGTCGAGGCCGATGCCGCCGATCCGCGACGCCGTCCCTGTGAAGTTCCGCTCGACGAGCTCGGTGTTGAGGCCGACGGCCTCGAAGATCTGGGCGCCGCAGTACGACGAGATCGTCGAGATCCCCATCTTCGAGATCGTCTTGAGGAGCGCCTTCGCGATCCCCTTGATCGCGCGCGCCTGCGCCTCCTCGACGGTGAGGTCGGTCACCCAACCCTCGTCGACGAGCTCGCCGATCGTGTCGAGCATCACGTACGGGTTGATCGCGGCGGCGCCGTAGCCGATCAGCGTCGCGAAGTGGTGCACCTCGCGCGGCTCGCCCGACTCGACCACGAGGCCGGCCTGCAGGCGGGTGCCCGCGCGGACGAGGTGGTGATGCACCGACGCGACGGCAAGGAGCGCCGGCATCGGGACGCGATCGTCGCCGAGGTTCCGGTCGGAGAGGATCAGGATGTTCGTGCCCTTCGAAAGGCAGGTGTCCGCCTCGGCCTGGATCCGCGCGATCGCCGCCTCGAGCCCGGCGGCGCCTTCGGCTACCGGCCAGGTGATGTCGATCGTGTGGGCCTTGAAGATCGGCGACTCGACCTGTCGCAGGCTTTCGAGCTGCCGGTCGGTGAGGATCGGCCCCTCGAGCACGAGCTGGTTCGCGTGCGCCGGCGACTCGCCGAGCAGGTTGTGCTCGGCCCCGACGCTCGTCGAGACGCTCATCACGATCGCCTCGCGCGTCGAGTCGATCGGCGGGTTCGTGACCTGCGCGAAGAGCTGCTTGAAGTAGCTGTAGAGGAGCGGCCGCTGGTCGGAGAGGACGGCGAGCGCGATGTCGGTGCCCATCGAACCGATGGCCTCCTCGGCGTTCCGCGCGAGCGGCGCAAGCACGACCTTCTGATCCTCCTGCGTGTAGCCGAACGCGAGCTGCTTGGCCCGCAGGGGCTCGGAGCGCTCGACGCGCGGGGGCTTCACCGGCAGGTCGCCGAGGCGCTGGACGCTGGCGCCGTACCACGCGCCGTACGGCTTGAGGCCCGCGATCTCGGCCTTGATCTCGGCGTCCTCGACGATCCGGCCCTTGGCGAGGTCGACGAGGAAGAGGCGTCCCGGCTGCAGGCGCCCCTTGCGGAGGACGTTCTCCGCGGGGATGTCGAGCACACCCGTTTCGGAAGCAAGGACGACCCAGCCGTCCTTCGTCTCGATCCAGCGGCCGGGGCGCAGGCCGTTGCGGTCGAGCGTCGCGCCGATCACGGTGCCGTCGGAGAACGAGACGGACGCCGGCCCGTCCCAGGGCTCCATCAGGCAGCCGTGGAAGTCGTAGAAGCCGCGCAGCTCCTCGGAGACGTCCTCGCGGCCGTCGTAGGCCTCGGGGATCATCATCATGATCGCGTGGGGCAGCGACCGTCCCGCGAGGACGAGGAGCTCGAGGACGTTGTCGAAGTTCGCCGTGTCCGATCCTCCCGGGCGCACGACCGGGAGCACCTTCGCGAGGTCGGAGCCGAAGAGGTCGGAGGCGAGCTGCGACTCCCGCGCGCGCATCCAGTTGACGTTGCCGCGCACGGTGTTGATCTCGCCGTTGTGGGCGACCAGGCGGTACGGGTGCGCGAGCTCCCAGCTCGGGAAGGTGTTCGTCGAGAAGCGCGAGTGGACGAGGGCGAGGGCGCTCTTCGTGTGCGGGTTCGTCAGGTCCGGGAAGCAGCCGCGCAGCTGCGGCGCCATCAGCATGCCCTTGTAGACGAGCGTCTTCGCCGAGAAGCTCGGGATGACGAGGTCGGGACCGGAGGCGCGCTCGACGATCCGGCGGATGACGTAGAGCTTGCGCTCGAAGGCGTCACGGTCGGTCGCGAGCTCGGGCGAGGCGGCGACGATGCACTGTCGGATCACGGGGGCGGCGTCACCCGCTGTCTCGCCGACCGCGGAGAGGTCGAGCGGCACGTCGCGCCAGGCGACGACGCGCTGGCCCTCGGTGACGACGGTGTGGGCGAGCATGCGCTCGAGCTCGAGGCGCCGCGCAGGCTCGTGCGGCAGGAAGCAGACCGCCACGCCGTACGCTCCCGCGGCGGGCAGCTCTTCGCCGAACTCGCTCCGGAAGAGCTCGTCGGGCATCTGGATCAGGATCCCGGCGCCGTCGCCCGTCAGTGGGTCGGCGCCGACCGCGCCCCGGTGCTCGAGGTTCTCGAGCGCGGTGCAGGCGCGGTCGATCGTCTCGTGCGTGGGGATGCCGTCGAGCTTCGCCACGAAGCCCTGGCCGCACGCGTCGTGCTCGTACTCCGGCCGGTAGAGACCCACCGCGTCGGGCGGTCGTCTACGGGATGAATTGTCGGAGGTGGCGCGGGTGTGCGTCACTGGAGAGAAACCGCCTTTCGGAGGTGGTTCCCGCCGCGTCTTGGTGGCTAGCTCGGCGGGGCGGGGAAGCGATTCGCCGGCTAGCGGGTGGCCTTGATGCGCGCGTTCTTGAACGCGTCCGAAACGACGGGGTTCGACAGCTTGGTCGTCTCGCGCACAGGCATTGCTTCAAAGAGGATAGGGACCCCAACGGGTAGACCGCAAGTTGGAGTTCCCCGCGAGTCCATAACATAGAGGCGATGGAAGCTCAGTCCGTCCCAAGCACCGACGACGCCGAGGCTGACCTCGCCGACGGCGTCCTCCGCTTCTACGCCCTGGCGAAGAAGGCCGAGTGGCAGGTGCGGGAGCTCCCCTGGGGCGAGGCCCCGCCGATTCCCGAGTCGCGTGGCAACGAGCAGCGGCAGGCCCGCCGCCGCGACGTCTGGCGCTCGGTCATCACCCAGCAGCTGCAGGCCGACGAGCTTGCGGTGCGGATGGCGACGCAGCTCTTCGAGATGGCGCCGCACCCGGAGGCGAAGCTCTATTACACGACGATGGTGCAGGACGAGTCGCGCCACACCGAGGCGTGGCTGAAGCTCGTCGTCGAGTCGGGCGGCCAGGGCGAGCGCGC